>CAYZLU010000228.1:0-4319 GCA_964479285.1 uncultured Planctomycetales bacterium
TTTTTTGTCAAAATCATAATAGAACCCGTTGTCGATGGCAGGCCCTATGGTCACCTTGACATCAGGCCAGAGCTCCTGCACTGCCTGCGCCATCACATGCGCGCAAGTATGTCTTAACTTATCTATTTCCTGGCTGTATTCCATAATTTTAAAAGCTGTTCTACTTCGCTCAAAAATTTTCGTGTTTGGGCTTCGTAGTAACTGTTTCTTCGAAGCACCCAAACAATAGTTTTGGTGCGAAGAAGAATGGTGGACCCGACAAGACTCGAACTTGTGACCTTTTCCATGTCAAGGAAACGCTCTAACCAACTGAGCTACGGGTCCGTCGCTACGCCTAGCAATTTATTCCGCGGGGATCTCTCCCCTCCTACCCATCCTTCAGCTGTGCTCAAGGAAAAAACCATGTTTTTTCCTTAATAATCCTTTTTCTCAGTTTGTCTTCGACAAACTGGTCGCATCTTCACTCTTTTAACAATATTTTAAAATGGGCGGGGAGGGACTTGAACCCTCACAGCCTTACGGCCATAGGATTTTAAGTCCTACGTGTATACCAATTCCACCACCCGCCCCCAAATTTACATTACGAATACTTCTCGACCGCAGCATTTCTTAATGTTTCCACCACCCGCCCCAAATCGCTACTTTTTGAAAATATATTCTGGAGGCGTGGAGCGGAATCGAACCGCTGAATAGTGGTTTTGCAGACCACTGCCTTACCACTTGGCTACCACGCCGTCGCTCGTCTTCAGGACTCGCTGTACCTTTCCCTTAATTCTCTCCGCTATCCTTAAGGAAAAAACCGTGTTCTTCAATCAATTCTTTAAAACTGCCTTAACGATATCTTCGACTTCTGCCAAATGGCCGATGCCGGTGGTGCCGCAGGCCAATTTGCCTTTCACGGGTTCAATGAATTTAAAACCGTGTTTTTTAAGTTTGGTGCAATTGTCCCTTACAATTTCATTAGCATACATTTCATCATTCATTGCCGGCGCAATAAATTTAGGGGCACAGCTGCTTATAACGAAGGTGGTCAGCAGATCGTCAGCCAATCCATTAGCTAATTTCCCTATGACATTGGCCGTCGCTGGAGCTATAAGGATAGTGTCTACGTCTCTAGCAAGCTCAATATGAGGAATGTGCCAGGAGTCTTTGTCAAACATGTCGCTAAGCACATTCTTGCCGGACAAAGAAGATAGTGTCAATGGTGTAATAAATTGCTGCGCCTCCCTGGTCATGATCACAGTGACCGTGCAATGATTGTCCTGCAGCCGGCGAATGAGGTCCCCTGCCTTGTACGCCGCAATACTGCCGCAAACTCCTAAAACAACATGTTTAATTTTGGGGCTTGCCATGCTTTTTGATTCTTCCCTCTTTATAGTCCGTAAAGATGTCCCCACCTTTTTCAACGACCTTGCCTGCACGTATTTCATCCAATGCTGTCGTCGCTAATTTCTGTTCAGCGGGCACCTGCACTAATTTGACACCTGTCGTAGCCAACTCGGTTGCACGCATGGAAGCCAGGCGTACTAAACGATAAACACTCATGCTTGCCTTAGGTAATAATTCTTCAAGCGGTTGATAAGCCATACGTATTAACCCTCCTGTTATCCTGCATTAGGAAAACCATTTTTATACCACACCCGAGGAGAATTGTCAATCGATCCTTAGGCTACCCCTTTCGAATTCAAAGGGATAGGGATATTCAAACCATGTGCCATCTTTTTTAAATTCAAGGAGCTCGGTCCTCTAACCGGACACTCGCAGGAGCTCGGTCCTCTTATCGGACACTCGCAGGAGCTCGCGACAAACAATTTGTTGCAGTGACTCCAAGGCTTTATTTAGTTCTCCATTGATTATCACGTAATCATAAAATTTAGCTTCTTTCAGTTCTTTTCGGGCCACTTTTAAACGCATCTCCAAACTTTCCTTGCTTTCAGATCCCCTCGCTCTCAGACGGTCCTCCAAAACTTTCAAGGAAGGCGCTTTGATAAATATTTTCAACGCCTGTGGAAAATCTTGGGCCACGTTCTTTGCTCCTTTGACATCAATACATAAAAGAACATTAATGTTCTTTTTAAGTAAATTCAGTGCTTGTTTTTTTGGTGTTCCGTAATAATGATCAAAGACCTTTTCCCACTCTAAAAAATAACCTTTTTTTATCCTCTCCTCAAAAACCTTTGTGCTTAAAAACAGGTAGTCCCGACCATCCCGTTCCCCTGGTCTTTTGCTCCTAGTAGTTGCCGAAATAGATTTGACTAATTTCCCTTTAAACAAAGGATTTATCAGTAATGCTTTATGTAGGGTTGTCTTCCCACAACCTGACGGGCCGGAAATGATGACGATTCTGGCTTGGATATCTAAGGATATTTTATTCGACATTGTTGGATTGTTCGCGGATTTTCTCAACCTTACTCTTGATGGCGATCACAGAAGCGGCGACTTCCTTGTCCTGGACCTTGGAGCCAATGGTATTTGTCTCTCGCTGCATTTCCTGGGCAATAAAATCAAATTTTTTACCAGCTCCTTCACCTTGTTTTAAAAGCATTTTAGCTTCATCAATATAATGCGCCAGGCGTTCGAGTTCTTCGTTAATATCATTGCTTTTTTGATAAGAGACAAATTCATCGGAGGTCATCCGGCTTTTACTATCTTTTAAAAGGGAGCTTGTACGGCTTTTAATGAGGCTAATCTGCGATACCATGTGCTTTAGCTGAGCATTGATATCCACGCTCAACGCTCTGCCTTCCCGCCGGCGCATGACCACGACCCCTGCCACTGCCTTTAGCAAAGACCTCTCTAAAACAGGCCAAAGCTCACCAGCCTGCACAAAAACTTCCTTGGCTTCAACCACTCCAGGTAAACGCATAATATCTGCAACTGTAATGTCATTTTTTATATGGTGCTTTTCGCCCAGGTTCTTGGCAAAGTCCAGGTAACGTTTGACAGCTTCCTGATTCAACGTAATGTTTGTATGGGGCCTATCGGTAATTTTAACAGATACTGTCACCCTGCCGCGTTTCATATGGCTTGCTATGATCTTTTGGATCTTGTCTTCGACCGAAGAAAATCCCACCGGAAGATAAAAAGCCAAGTCCAAATAGCGGTGGTTCACTGTTTTGATCTCGACAATCCCTTTGATCTTGCCAAATGTAATTTCACCGGCCCCAAAACCTGTCATCCCTGTTATCATAATCCCTCTCATTTAGGCTTTAGCGCTTTTCTTAAACCACAAAGCAATCTCCCGACGAGCCTCATTGATGTCTGAAGATACATGCACGATGTTTTCAAAAACACCTTTAGTGGTAACACGCCCGAATTTTCCGCGAACAGATTTAGGATCAGCTTCTTCGGGATTAGTGGCCCCGGCAATTTTTCGGGCCTTTGCCACCGCGTCGACGCCAGTAAATACCATTGCCACCACAGGGTTATTTCCGTGCAAATCCCCCATCAAATAACTGATAATTTCCTTAAAAAAAGATTTCTCTCGCAAATGCCCGTAATGGGCTTTAGCGAGCTTCAAAGGAACCTGTACTAATTTCAAGTCTGTCAATTTTAAATCACTTGCCAAGAATAAACTTATCACCTCACCGGTAATGGCCTTTTGCATTCCATCGGGTTTAATCAAAACTAAAACTGAATGTGTGCTCATTTCCTCAAAACCCCTAAAATTCGATCCAGATCATCCAAGTTATAATACTCAACAACGAGCTTGCCCTTACCCTTTTTGTCCATGATAAATACCTTTGTTCCCAAAATCTTCCTAAGTTCTTCCTCTAAAATTTCAATATCTCGATTTTGATCTTTGATTACTGCCTGAATGGTATTTTGTCCCTGATGGGATTTTTTTACTAAATCTTCAACCTGTCGTACGGAAAGACCCCTCTCAATAATGACCTGGGCCATTTTCTTTTGAATATCGGCACCTTCCAGGCTTAATAAGGCTCGAGCATGCCCAACGGATAATTTAGCATCTATTACCTGCTTTTGGATTTCTTCTGGCAGACGTAAAAGGCGCAGTAAGTTAGTAATGGTTGAACGGTCTTTGCCAATGGCTTCTGCAATCCCTTCTTGAGTAAAACTAAATTCTTCCATGAGACGTTTAAATCCCTGGGCTTCTTCAATAGCATTCAGCTCTTCTCGCTGAATATTTTCAACCAGGGCCAATACCAACGCTTCTCTATCAGTAACATTCTTGATAATTACTGGCACTTGTTCTAGTCCAATGGCTTTGGCTGCCTTTAAACGCCTCTCACCCGCGACAACTTCATAACCATCTTCATGTTTGCGGACCAGTATTGGTTGTAAAACACCTTTTTCTT
>CAYZLU010000229.1:0-1929 GCA_964479285.1 uncultured Planctomycetales bacterium
CTGGAATGCGACTAATGGGGCTGCCTCTTATAACATAAAAAGATCGTTCTCGACCTTTGGTCCATTTATTACAATTTCTCCACCTAATTATACTAACACCAGCTATGTTGACCTGACGGCAGTCGATGGCAGTACTTATTACTATGTTGTTTCCGCCGTAAATTCGAATGGGGAAGGGCCGGATTCTGACCAAGTCACTACAACACCAATCTTTGCGGTGCCTGCGGCACCAGCCAATTTTAGCGCCACTGCAGGGAATTCTCAGGTGACATTGTCATGGGAGCTGTCAGCAGGGGCCGCGTCATACAATGTCAAAAGGTCTACTGTTTCCGGAGGGCCATATACAACTATTTCCAGCTCTAACTACACCGGCACCAGTTATGTTGACAATACAGCGGTGGGCGGCACTACTTATTATTACGTGGTGTCCGCTGTCAATCTAGTAGGTGAAGGCCCGAATTCTTTGGAGGTCAACGCAAGGCCAATATCGCCGCCACCGCCAGCGCCTATCAGTCTTGCAGCTGTGGCTGGCAATGCCCAGGTGTCATTATCATGGGCTGCGACTGCGGGGGCTGCGTCATATAATGTCAAAAGGTCTGTTGTTTCCGGAGGGCCGTACACAACGATCGCCAGCCCTAGTGGCGTTAATGATGTTGATACAACGCCAGTCAATGGCACTGTTTATTATTATGTAGTGTCTGCTATTAATTCAGAAGGTGAAGAGGGGCCTAATTCTGGTGAGGTTTCCGCAAAGCCAATGCTTCCACTACCTTTAGCACCAGTCAATCTTTCTGTTTTAACAGGTGATTCGCGGGTGTCATTATCATGGGCAGCAGCTGCGGGGGCTGCGTCATATAATGTCAAAAGATCGACAGTCTCCGGTGGGCCGTACACCACAATCCCCGGCCCTATGATAACTAATACTAATTATGTCGATACTTCAACGGTCGATGGCATTGTTTATTATTATGTAGTTTCCGGTGTCAATTCAGCAGGAGGGGAAGGCCCGAATTCCGGGGAGATTAGTGCAAAGCCGCTACCGGCGCTGCCTGCGGCACCAGCGGTTTTTGTCGCCACTCCTGGTGATTCCGAGGTGACATTATCATGGGCTGTGACAACAGGTGCTGCAACGTACAATATCAAAAGATCGACAATCTCCGGCGGTCCATATACAACGATTTCCGGCCTTAGCGGCACTAATTATGTTGATACGACGCCAGTCAATGGCACTGTTTATTATTATGTTGTTTCCGCTGCCAATTTAGCGGGAGAGGGACCGAATTCCAAGGAGGTCAACGCAAAGCCAATGCCGGCACTGCCCGCAGCGCCTGCAGGTCTTAACGCTGCTGCAGGGAATTCCCAGGTGACATTATCATGGAGCCCGACAGCAGAGGCAGTAACGTATAATGTCAAAAGATCTACAGTCTCCGGAGGGCCGTACGTAACGATCCCTGGGACCAACCTAACTAAAACCGGTTTTGTTGATACTACGACGACTAATGGCACTGTTTATTATTATGTAGTGTCCGCTGTGAATTTGGCAGGGGAAGGCCCGAATTCCAAGGAGGTCAACGCCAGGCCAGTGCCGCCACTGCCTTCAGCACCGGCAGGTCTTGCTGCTGTTGCAGGTAATTCCCAGGTGACAGTATCGTGGGTCCAGACGGCCGGGGCAGTATCTTACAATGTGAAAAGGGCAACCACACCAGGCGGGCCGTACACAACAATCTACAATATTTCAAACAGTTCCAGTTCCAATATTATCAATAATGGGGGCACTACCGGTTTTTTTATTGTGGATAACACGGTGGCCAATGGCACGATGTATTGTTATGTGGTATCCGCGGTCAATTTAGCAGGGGAAGGTCCGAACTCAGTTGAGGTTGATGCCAAGCCATTGCCGCCACTGCCTGCAACGCCTGCTAATCTTAC
>CAYZLU010000229.1:2029-4298 GCA_964479285.1 uncultured Planctomycetales bacterium
TTGAGGTTGATGCCAAGCCATTGCCGCCACTGCCTGCAACGCCTGCTAATCTTACAGCCACTGATAGCTATTATGCCCCGATAGTGTCATTATCGTGGACTGCGGCTGCAGGTGCCGCGTCATATAATGTGAAAAGGGCAACCACACCAGGTGGGCCGTATACAGTCATTGGAAGTTCTACCAGTACAAATTATGTTGATTCAACGGCAGCTGCCTACATTAATTATTACGTAGTCAGCGCTGTCAATTTAGCTGGCGAGGGCCCGAATTCTGTTGAGGCCAATGTCAAGATGGGTTTTATAGTAAATTATCTGACAAAGGACGCTGGATCATACACAGGACCGGCCCAAATCAGCTTACATGCCATCACGCTTCCAAAGGATGGAAACACGAGCAAGGTGCAATTTTTTAATGGGACGACACTGCTTGCAACGGTGACCCAGGACCCATTCACCTATGTGTGGAAGAATGTGCCGGCCGGGACCTACACGTTAACAGATATCGCCACTGATAGTGCCGGCAATACATCAACGTCCCAGAAGCTTGTAATCACGGTCAACGCCCCTGCTGGACAGATGCTCAGTTTCCTATCACCCATTAATGGCAATTCAATGGTACAGCACCGCAGCATAACAATGCCTGATCGTGTTACCGTTGCGGTTGATCAAACAATCGATCAATGAAGTTGATTTTTACAATGACCCGCTATTATCTTGACGCAACGGATGATAATACGTAAGATAGGAAAATCAATTTTCTTGGGATTTTTGGTCACTTCGGCGTTTGCTCAGATTGAATTCTATATTCTTGAGAACTCCCCGAAGTCTTGAGTTACTATTGATAATATTGAGGACTCCAAGGGCAATTAATATCAGGAGCATGACAATCAGGGTGCTGTTGATGGATTGACTCAATAATAGCTGGTCAGTGGTGCTTTCTTTATGGATATCAAAGCTGGTATTAAAGATTTTTAAGGCATTAATAAATGCTAATATGAAAATAATAGCTAAAATGACTTCAAACAATATAATATAAAAATGGCGTCCCATCCATTGTGCGGCGCGATTGTCCCATTGCTTGATTTTGTACATCAGGTCATTATAACTCATTGCTAGCCCTCCTTTTCTCTTATTGTATGGGGAGCTGTTTCGAAAGCAAGACATTTTTTATGCATAGGAAGCTTTTATTTTACTTACGCCAAAGGTGGACCAATCACTGGCTGATATTTTTTTTAAGCTCTTTGATGCTTGGCGGATGCGGTACTCCTGCTGGTGTCAGCGGAAATTTAGGCTATAGCCAGGAGCGGCGTGTGGTCATTGTGGGTGAGAAGGTTTCACAAGATATCGCCTTGTATTACCAGCGCCGGTATGATGCCATGGTCTGGTTTACACCGACCCAAGGAATGGTGGAGGATTCGACGAAGGTCATTCTCAAAGGGCTTGGCCCATCGCAGGCGATGAAATCTTTGATCAATGAACTCAAAAGCATTGATTATAGTCTTGGCCGTTGGGAGATCATCGTCCCTAAGATTGGGGAAGGGTACTTTTTAGCAACACTTAAGGACATGGAGACAGGGGCTTTGGCCCAGGCCCGCGGTGACATTGTGCTCATCGACTCAAAGGGCAACAAAGACATGGAAGCCCAGGTGGCGCGTGTTACCAACAATAGTTTTTTTGTGACGTATGAATTCCAGAAGTATTAAATTTTCCTAGGGTGGGCGGCTCTCCACGTTGCTTTTCGTGCGTTGGCGGCCGTGTGCATTTGTTCGAAATAGCTTTTCACGTCCGGATTAGCGCGTAAAAAAGCCTCCTTGTCATCTTTCATTTGTTTGTAAAAAGCAGCCCGTTTGGCATTTTCTTGTTTTTGAAAAGCGACCCATGAAGCCGGTGCCTGGGGGATGCTTTGCGCAAAAGAGGTCATAGGCAAAAGCAGTAATGAAGCAATTAATCCAGTGGCCATTTTTTTCATATCATTGTCTCCGTAAAATTAAGTCTTGTTTTTTATTTACGATGGACCATAAATACAACTATGATCAATCCTGTTATGATCCCTAGGACTAAACCCAACCATTTAGATTGTTTGACTGCCATGTAACCCCCTCTGTCTCAAAGTGGTAATAGGATGAATTATACTCCATCATTTTTAATTGGACATTAATAAATCAACATTTTACAAATGTGATAAGAGTGATTAGAATACCACACCCTGCATAGCATTGCGCCTGTAGCTCAACTGGATAGAGCATTAGTCTTCGGAACTAAGGGTTGGG
>CAYZLU010000230.1:0-4281 GCA_964479285.1 uncultured Planctomycetales bacterium
CTGGTCCATCAAGTCCATGAAATGGACCTTGCCTTGGTCCCGGTTGGCCATAATACTTCCTGCCGTCACCACCTTGATGCCTTCTTTAAAATCCTTCAGAATATCTGCAACTGAATGTGAACGTATAAACCGCTGGGCATAGGCATCGACCCCCTTGGCTTTTAGAACATCCAGCTTTTTTATCCTAACACTTTTATTTTCATCTACTTCCATCATTCTTCACCTTTTCAAAATATTTAAACCTAACAAAATTAATATTACTCATGAAAAATCATTATATAGAAATTAGAGAAGGGTGTCAATCAAATCGGGGGGTAAAGAGGATTCTACAACAATGAAAAATGTATATTCTTGACCTTAGAGGACACAATACGGAGGGCTAAGCAGGTCATTAGGTGTGATGCACATTCGGGGTACTCGTGCAGAACTTCTTCAAAGAGGTACTACTCTTCCCACGCAACGCCAGGGGATACTGCGGAAGCTGTCTGATCTTCAGGTTTCAGGTTACCCGTCATCAAGAATTAAAGATCTTTCTAAGTGCGATTAAAGGTAAAACCTTCACTTGACGTACAGTGTGTGCTTCTTCGCCACCATAAATAATAAATCTTCCTTTAATAGGTTTTTTTGTCCTGGAATCAAATTTCTCAAGATTTTCAGTCCAATCCGTACCAAAGGTCATGCTTGATTTGATTTCAACCAGGATCAACCCTCTATTAAATTCAATGATTAAATCAATCTCAAATCCGTTTTTCTCTCGATAAAAACTCACCGGCGCATCCAGCCCCTGGTTATAAAAATATTTTAATACCTCACTTATGACCAAATTCTCAAATAATTTTCCATACAAGGGATCTCGGCTTAAAACTTGCTTACTCAAAATTCCTAATAAATAACATGCAAGCCCACTGTCATAAAAATAAATCCGGGGGGTTTTAATTAATGCCTTATTTCTATTATCGCTGTAAGAAGGAAGCAAATAAACTGCATTTGTCATCTGCAATACCGACAACCATTCTTTTATCGTTGTATGAGAAACCCCTGTGTCATTGCCTATATTCGTCAAATTAAGCACAGTCCCTACCCTGCTTGCACATGCCTTTAAGAATGTTTGAAAAATTGTTAAATTCTTTATGTCAATAATGTCCTTGATATCTATATCTAAATACGTTCTACTATATGACCTCAATGTATCTGTAGGGTTTAAATTCTCACCCCAAATTTTTGGATACCCCCCATTAAAAATCAGGTTCTGATAGTCGTTTCTTGATTCAATGGGCAGCTCATATATTGATAATGGCAGTAAATCAAGCACCCCTACTCTACCAGCCAAAGATTGTTTAACGGTCTTTAAAAGTAAAACATTTTGACTACCCGTTAAAATATATTGTCCTGCCTCCTTTTTCTTATCAACGATGCCCATAATATATGACATCAGTTCCGGCGCTTTTTGAATTTCATCCAGAATCGCCCCTTTAGGATAATCATTTAGAAACCCCCGGGGATCTGTTTGAGCATAGGCCAACAAATCAGGAGTCTCAAGCAGCACATATGGCTTATCACTAAAGACTGCTTGGCTAAGGGTGGTTTTACCTGATTGCCTTGGCCCGTTTATAAGGATAACCGGAAAGGCATGAGAGTATTCCTTTAATTTCTTTTCTAACTCACGCTTTATCATACTTAAAGATTACCATATCGATAACTAATTGCAAGTACAAGTTTCAATTAGTTTTGGGGATGTAGAAGAGACTCTTCAGGGGAGCAAAACAATTTAAATAGTATTTGAGTTTCCTAAACTAGTATATTACAATTCTCAATATGAAATACGTCCCTAGGTCCATCCAAAATGAAATTCTTAAAGCGTCCAAAAGCTTTCCTGCCGTTCTTCTAACAGGCCCACGCAGGTCAGGAAAAACAACACTTTTAAAAAAATTGTTTCCCAAAGCAAACTACTTTTTGTTAGAGGACACCGATCTCATTGACCGGATCCAGAATGATCCGCGGGAATTTCTTGATAAATTAACTCCTCCCATTATATTAGATGAAATACAAAATACCCCTGATCTTTTTAATTATATACGCACGCTCATTGATGCTTCCCCACATAAGTATGGCCAATGGATTTTAACAGGCTCCCAAGAAGCCCCACTCATGCAAAAAGTCTCAGAATCGATGGCAGGGCGTGTGGCGGTGTTTGAACTGTGGCCACTCTCTGCCAAGGAAGAACCTAAGGTATCTGTTTTTAAAGGAGGTTTCCCGGAAATCATCCAAAAACCTGCCACCAGCCAAATTTGGTTTAGATCCTACATCCAGACATATCTGGAAAGGGACGTCCGGCAAATCATATCAATCAAAAGCTTAGCAACATTTCGCAGGTTCTTAAGCCTTATCGCGAGCCGGACCGGCCAGATTCTCAATAAAACCGACCTTGCCGCTCCTTTAGGATTATCCGTCCCTACCATCACTGAATGGCTGAACATTCTGGAAATTACGGGACAGATCGTTCTTGTTCAACCGTATTACGAAAATTTCGGCAAAAGAATTATAAAATCCCCCAAGATCTACTTTATCGATTCAGGGCTTGTCAATTATTTTTTGGGCATAGAAACAGAAAAAATGCTTTTATCATCCCCATTTCTTGGCGCTGTTTATGAAGGTTTTGTGGCTTCAGAAATCGTTAAAAACCAAATCAACCACGGCAAACGCAAAGAAATCTATTATTTTAGAGATGAACAGGGCTTGGAAATTGACTTTTTGGTTCCAATGGGAAATAATCGTTTAAGACTGCTTGAAGTCAAGGCCACTCAAACACCAAAACCAGAAATGGTCAAAAACCTTTTGCGGTTGTCGAAAAACGTCAAATCATCCACCATCGAGATGTGCCTTGTTTGCTGGCCCCAAAAAGCGAAAAAGAATACCACACAAGCCTTGTCCCCTGGTGTCAAATTAATTAACGTCAAAGATCTTTAGCTTTTTTCACCTTTCAATGCTGGGCGCACAAAATAAAACCCCGCCAAAGGGCGGGGCTTTTTTAGATTGCTTCGCTGCGCTCGCAACGACACGAGCGATGTATTATTCCGCGCCGGTTTTGCGTTGGAATAATTTTTTAATACCGGCAGGCTTGGCTGTGGCTTTAGGTGTTGTTTTAACATCAGCCTTGGAATGGGCTGGCGTTGCCGTAGCTCCGGCCGCGGGCGCTACAGGTTTGGTCTCAGCTTCGGAAACCGTTGCAACATCGCCCGCTTCCTTGGTAGCTTTAGCACGCTTTTGATTAGTGACGATCTCACGGCTTTTTTCAGTTAATTCCAAAAAAGCCAACTCAGCATTGTCACCGCCGCGCTGCATATAAGGGATAATACGCGTATATCCACCGTTGCGGGCCTTGAAGCGTGGCGCTACTTGACTAAATAAATGAGAAACCTCTGTATGATTACAGAGAATCGCGAAAGCACGACGACGCGAGGCCAGAGTGTCTTTCTTACCGAGGGTGATGAGCTTTTCAATCAGCTTGCGGGCTTCCTTGGCTTTGGCACGGGTAGTACATATACGCTCTTGCAAAAATATGGCTTTGGCCATATCACGCAAAGTTGCTTTTCTCAAACTTTGATTACGGCTTAAACGATTGCCGGATTTTCCATGTCTCATTCTGCTTCACCCCCACCTAGCCTCCCCCGTCGAGAGGGAGGGAAATTTACTTGGTCCTTAATTTTTTGGTATCGACCTTCATCCCCAAATTTAAACCCATGGCTTTAAGGATATCTTGGATTTCCGTTAACGATTTTTTACCGAAATTGCGAAATTCCAGCAATTCAGGCTCTTGACGGCGGACCAAATCACCAATTGTTTTAATATTGGCATCCTTAAGGCAATTAGAAGAACGCACTGACAATTCCAGCTCGGAGATCGGCAGGCGCAGCTTGGTATACAAAGCCTCTTCTTCGGCTGATACTTCTTCTTCGGCTTCTTCCTCTTCAGGCAATTGGCCATAAGCAACAAAAACATCCAGATGGCGTTGTAAAATATTGGCCCCGTACAATAAAGCCTCTTTAGGGTTAATGGCCCCATTGGTGAAAATTTCAACGAGCAGACGGTCATAATCAGTGCGCTGTCCGACACGCGTATTCTCAACGGTAAAATTGACCTTGATGATCGGGGTAAAAATAGAATCCACCACAATGGTCCCGACCGCAGTGCCTTCTTTTTTATTCTGGTCTGCAGGCACATAACCACGGCCGCGGCAAACCTCTAATTCCATGTTAAAAGGAATGTCCTGGGTCAATGTCA
>CAYZLU010000231.1:0-4262 GCA_964479285.1 uncultured Planctomycetales bacterium
TTGGCATCATCACCGGCGGGTATTTAACGGGTGTTAAACAGGTAAACAATACCGGAATTTCGATCACGCGCGGCAAACGAGGGAGGACCATTGAAGTGCGTGGGCAAAAGCACCGCGCCCTGGACCATAAAGGGATGGTTTCTTTGTCACAGAGGGAAGTTAAAGCATTGTTAATCACTTATAGGGAAGCCAAGGACACCATTAAAGGGTCCACGTCATCAAGGATGTTAAAAGAAAGATTTGTTTGGTTAAGCGGATACATTGCCTATAAGAAAATGCAATTAAGTTCGCGTCATGACGCAGACCTTAAAAATGAAGTAGATGCGGCAGTTAAAGAATTGGAAGAATTAGGAAAATCAATCCAGCCGCGCGCCGGGCCGGATGCGGCCATGCAAGTACAGAGGAACAAATGGATCAAATGGATTGTAATGGCCAGCTTATTGTCGGCCCTCCTATCAGCGGCTCCAGCCAGGGGACAGACACTTTCATTAGGTACGCTACACGCTGCAGCAGCTTTAATTAGTATTCATCTGTCGACAGTTAATTGGCTGGTGGGGTTATTAGGGGCAATGCTCGTGGCCTTCATGACAGTAGGCGACAGCGGCTCCAATCACACCAAAACCGCGCTTGAACGCCTGCGCGATTTGATCAATGCGATTGATGTGGACCCTCACGGAGCAGGGGCCGTTGATTATGTTGTCCTTTGCGGGCATTCGGATGTCAGGATGTACGAGCTCGCATTGCTGTTCAAAGACAAGGCCAAGATCATCGTTGCTGGCGGGCAGGGATGGGCGTGGCCTGGTATTCTTATGAATACATTGGTCAGAGGTTGTGAGGTCAAGGCCAGGGATGGCTCAACGCTCACTATTGATGATCCGCGCGTGGTTAGGCTCTTTCAAATGCAGAAGGATTATTACGCCCGGAAAGTCGATTTTGATGCATTGATGAAAGAAGTAACGGTATTGTCGGGCACTACCGAAGCGGAACTCATTTACGAAGTCATGAAGAAGCTGACCGGGCAGGCAGGGCTTAATGTCATATTGGAGACCAACTCCAAGACCACCCCGGATAATTTTCGTAAGGCCATCGCAGTCATCCGTGCGGAACTGGGCCTTACGGATGAAGACAGCGTTCCACAGCGCAAGGTGCGTGTGCTCTTTATCCAGACACCATCCCAACAATTCCGCACCAAGGCCAGTTTCTACGCGGTGCGCAGGCAAGCAAAGGCCGAATATTGGTTGGAAGGGCTTAGTTGTACCGCGCCTTGGGACATCAATGATCTAACGGCAGAAGAAATGTGGAAGGTCACAGTCTTCACCGCTAAAGGGGACACCCTGCCAGTGGTCAATGGCCGTATTGGTTTTGATAGCATCCCTGCCGATATTTGGCAGATGTTATGGGATGTTATTAGCACCCATCCTGACCAAGAGGATCTGCGTAAGCGGCTTATTCATATTATCCCGCCAGTGATCTCATCTCGTGAAGACCTGGTATCACGCCTGGGAGGCAATCTCAACACGCCCTTGATGGTGATAGTGGACTGGGTTTATCATGGCAAAGATCCAGCGAAAGCCCGCCCTGGATATAAGGTAGAAAATGTGATTGAGGAGGCAACGAATTTGATCAGGACAGGCAGGATCAATGGGGGTGAATGGAACGAGGTGAAGGACAGCGATGCGTGGGTCAAGAACGTGCTACGGTTCTATAAAGCGACTAACCAAACAGTGAAACTGGATAGATTACGAGAGATGTTAGCAGCGCATCAGGTGAAGGCAGGCCCGATGGTGACCGCGTATGGGGCGCATATGGTCATTGATGGCACCGAATATATATTAATAGCCAAGAATGACAATGACACGCTCTCTTCGATCTTGGTGCATGAAAGTAATCGTGGGACGCACGATGAGAACATATTGGCAGAGAGGGCCTACCAAAGTTTTATTCAAGAAGAGGATCGTAAGAAAGATTTAAAGGAATTAATAAGTCGGGCGCCTGGAAAAGTATTGACAGAAACCATCCTTAACGAAGTGAATGCTTTACACATGAAGACAGCGCAGGGACAGACCGCGCTAGCGCAAGATTTTGAAGCGGGAGAAGTAGAGGTCATTATGGATTTATTCGGGGATAGAGGGTTAGCGCATGCCGTGATGGCGTCAGAAAGAGCAAAAGCGAGGGATGCCATCGCCCGGGGCAAACAGGCCGTGCATTTTAATTTTGGCGGGGGAGCGACGCGATTAGGGTTAGGTGCGATGTATTTTGTGAAGATCAAACAGTTGGCGGAAATCATCTTGAGGACCGATAACAGCCCAATGGGGGTAAAAGTCAGGGCGAAGGTGGAAGAGTATTATAAAGAAAAAAAGATGGATGAAGGGGCGGTGAGAGAATATGAAGAAAAAGTGAAGGCAGCGTATGAATCATTGCCGGCGGGTCTGGATGATATAGGGATGGGGCCAATGCAGTTGACAGCTTACGTACAGGCGTTGACTGATTTTGCCAGGAGAGAGAAGATAAGTGCCAGGAAAACCATTGAGAGGGCGATTGCGATTATCCATGTTAATGATGAGATATTGGAGAATGTGGCGACTGATCTAGTGGCCAACATATTCTATGGGCTTAATCCTAAGAATGTGTACATGTTATCAGATGGCGTACTTCGAGGTTATAAAATCAATGGAGATGGTAGTTTAACATTAAATGAAAAAAGCATGTTGCTCCCGCCGGGACATGGGTATGCTTTGGAACAGTTTAACCGAAAGAACCAGGTATATATATTTGACAATAATAATGATTTGAAACTGATCGAGCCGGCTATGTTAGAAATACTGAAAGAAAAAGGAGTGGAATATATCCGGACACAAAGGATCAATGACCCGACGATGTGGACAGAGGATGTGTTGAGCCAGGACCGCCTGGCATATTTTATATATAAAGTGCAGACGATGAACGCGCAGGTAGGTATTGAGCTTGTCAAGAACCCGGGCGGGCAGAAGGGGGGCAATTTTCTGAAGGTGAAGGGGACCCGTAAGGGTTTCTTGGCGGAAACATTGTCCTTAAGCAGCGTGGCGTTGAAACCGGTGCTGGAGATGGCTGGAAAGAACAATTTGCCTTACAATGCTTTTAGGAATTTATATACGGTGCGAGGGTTGCAGGAGATATTGACGAAGCATCATTTACCGAGGTATTTAAGACATAAAGACGGGCACGTGTATACGGAGATGGTAACAGGGGATGTGACGCAGTTAGACGACACAAAAGCAGTGGCATTCATGATCAACGGGCAAGAATTGATCCATGATTTTAAAGAATTCAAGGACACACCCGAAGCGATTAATTATTTAAAGGCTTGGCATGAATATGTGGTGAATAACACATTACCTTACAGCGAGTCCCCGGTTTCTCCGGATAGGCATGACCGGGCTGTAATTAATTTTGACGGGGAGAGGAATATCGCCCAAATCGCGGGACCTGTGAGTGAAGAGGGATTTACTTTCCAGGAGCCAAGCAATGGTCTTGAGAGAGGATGGCAGGATATATTAGGGAAGATAAGAGTGAAAATTTTATCTGAGAATATCCATGGGCCACCTCCATACAGGGTGATTGTGACAACTAATCCCACCTTGTTTAATAAAGATGAGCAAAGCCACGTTTATATAGCATCTTCTGATATTTATCAAAGAATTGTTTACCTTCACCCCGCGTTTTTTGACCTCACATTACACGAACAAATTAAAGTTTTTTATCATGAATTAATTAGTCATATTGCCCATAACGAATTTGATGAGCAAACAGCCATGGCTGACACCGAAAGGTTTATGGCGGAATCGCCGTGGATTGATGTCCATCCTGGTACGCCAACACCCCTGGGGCCGGAAGTACTTGGTAAGGGAGTGAATTTTGCGATATACAGCCTGCATGCCACCCGCGTTCAACTTTTGTTCTTTGTTGATCCCGAAGATGCTACACCTGCCAGGGTGATTGATATGGACCCTATCGAGAATTTCACGGATGGTGTTTGGCATGTACGGGTCGAGGGGATTGAACCTGGCCAGCTGTATGCCTATCGCGTCGATGTCCCTTATCAACCAGAAAAGGGACATTGGTTTAATTTCAGCAGGCTTCTCTTAGACCCCTTTGCCACGGCCGTCACGAGGTCACCTAAATGGGATTTTTCAACGGCATTAGGGTATGATCCGTCAGTACCTGACGGGAATTTGGTGCCGTCTAGTATTGATAATGCCAGTAGTATGCCCAAATGCGTGGTC
>CAYZLU010000232.1:0-4222 GCA_964479285.1 uncultured Planctomycetales bacterium
AATTAAAATAAAACCCCTTTGTAGCTGAATAAGTTGCAGGGGGTTTTTGTTTGGGGTACAATGAAAACAAATTTAAATTCTTCACAGGTGTTTCATGGCAACTATTATTCTTTTGATAATTTCGAATATCTTTATGACCATTGCCTGGTATGGCCATTTAAAGTATAAGAATTCCCCATTATGGCTGGCGATATTGCTTAGCTGGATGATTGCCTTTTTCGAATATTGCTTTCAGGTGCCTGCCAATCGTTTTGGCTATGGCCAATTTACCGGTGCCCAGCTCAAGACCATCCAGGAAGTGATCACCCTGATTGTGTTCGCGGTGTTCTCGGTGGTCTATTTGAAAGAACCGTTAAAGTGGAATTACCTGGTCAGTTTTGCCTTGATGGTGATGGCGGTGTTCTTTGTGTTTAAAAAATTCTGAGATTTTTCTACAGGAAGGAACAGTATGAACAAAATAGCAATTGGAATTCTAATCACTACTCTTTTTTTAGCGGCACCTGCATTTGCCAAACAAAAACAACAGCCGCTACAGCAATTAAGCACCGGTGAAATTGTTACCAAGATGAAGGCGCAATTAGGTTTGACCGATCAACAGATCGCTTAGGTTAAGCCGATCATTGAGAAATATTTGGCCCAAGAAAAACAATTAAAGCTTGAAGAGAAGAAAGAACTGGGCAGGGTCCTGACAGGGGACCAAATGTACGCATGGAACTTTTTGCAAGAGGCGACGCAAGGGAAAGAGAAAAAGAAGCGCAAGTGAGAGCATCTGCTTGGAAAAGGGGCTGTGAGTGTTATTTTTAATGTTAAATCAAATGAACCTGAGGTCCAAGCTTTTCATTATTGGGTTCATGGTGTTTGTCGGATGGAAGGTTTTTTACCATCCTGCATTTCCCGGTGAAGCGAATGACGATCTTTTTCTATATTCAACACATAATCCATCAGGCCCCATGGTTTTTCGCGACCCATGTGAAAACAGGGAATACTGTGTTTATGTTTATCTTGCCCCTTGGTGTCCACATTGCCAGGACTGGTTATCCACCCTTGCAATATGTCGAAATGCCTTGAAACCAATGGACCGTCCTGGATTAAAGGTCATTATCGGTGATGATAAGAAAGATGCTATTAACGGAATGGCGGCGCAGGTGGGCCCACCGGTTTATTTAGATATTGATAACAAATTCTTACATGCCTTACATATTCATTCCTTTCCAGATTTTATTGTTGTGGATGGAACCCAACACGTCGTTGCTTCTGGTGAAGATGGGAACCGCTGGGTGGTAGATAAAGTCAATGCTTACAATGACAAGAAATAGCCAACGTTGTTTTTACAGCTTGACTTTATTAAATAAATGTACAGAATTAGTAAAAGAAGCCCACTGACCAAATTATCCCCGCCGCTTCTAATTAATAATCCCTATTTTAATAAGGAGGCGGTCATGGACCTGCAAAAAATCAACGGACAAAAATCGGTTTTTGAAATGATCAAGAAATGCAATGATAAAAAACAGGAGTATTGGTTGGCCCGTGATATCTCAAGAATATTAGGATATTCGGAATACCGTCATTTTTTACCTGTTATTAGCAAAGCAAAAGAGGCATGTGTCAACAGTAAACAAAATATACAAGACCATTTCGAGGACATCCTCGAAATGGTTTCTATTGGTTCTGGAGCTAAAAGAGAATTAAAAGAAGTTCGATTATCCCGATATGCGTGCTATCTGATTATCCAGAACTCTGATCCAACAAAGCCTATTGTTGCTTTGGGCCAAACATATTTTGCGATACAAACGCGCAAGCAAGAACTAACAGAACAGGCTGATTACGAAGATTTAAAAACAGAAGAAGAAAAGCGGTTATTTTTACGTGATCAACTAAAAGTCCATAATAAAAAGTTAGCTGGTGCTGCCAAAGAGGCTGGTGTTATTACGCCTTTGGATTATGTCATTTTTCAAGACCATGGATATAAAGGACTTTATGGAGGACTGGGTGCTCAAGATATCCATGATATTAAGCGCCTTAAAAAAGGCCAGGTGATTCTTGATCATATGGGTAGCACAGAGTTAGCGGCTAATTTATTTCGGGCTACTCAAACCGAAGAAAAGATTAAACGTGAGAATATTAAAGGTAAACACAGAGCCAATCTAACGCATTTTGAGGTAGGCAAGAAAGTGCGTCGGACGATCAAAGAATTGGGTGGTACAATGCCCGAACAATTACCTGTGCCGGCAAGTATTAAGAATCTTAAAATAGTAAAATCAAAATAATCTAAAATTGATGCTGTAGGATTTGAAATTTAGTCCGTCCACACCTCATTGATCTCAGCGACGGGTTCTTGGTCTTGTTCCATGGGGGAAGGGGAAAGGAGATTGCTTCGTCGCTTCGCTCCTCGCAATGACGTAGTGGGGCTGTGGATTTGTTGGACAACACTTGTGGCTAAGGATTTGCCGATGGTTTTGATGGAGGCCAGGTGTTCAGCGGTGGCTGGGCGAAGGTCGGCCAGGTTGTGATAACCGTGCTTAAAAAGCATGCGTGCCCGTACTCGTCCCACACCTTCCAGGGCCGCCAGTTCCAGCAACTCTTCCTTGATGCCGTAACGCACGCGCAACCGCAGGGCCTCTAAATCAAAGGTCATCTTTTTATAGTGAAGAAGTTCAGCAATCATTCCCGCGGCGTGCAGCAGCCATCCGGCGGATTCCACATGGCGGTAAATGTCCCCCGGGCCTATGTTGAAATCATCGCACATGGACTCTTCTTTGTCCTCTTCGATCCAGCGGGACCATAACCACATTGTCTTGAGTGTGGCATAATAGGTATAAACGTCCTGCAGCATGGGCAGGGTGTTTGGGTTTATTATTAATTCGTCCTCAATCTTGTGCTCCAGATTTTCCAGCTCCTCATAATCGTTCTTGCCTACATTTAATAGTTCACTGTCAGGGCAGCAGGTGAGCATGTGCAAAAGTCCGTAAGTGGAAAATGATTTACCCACATGGATTTTGGTCAGGCCTTCGCGCAAGATAAGGCTGGTCAATGGATCAATGTAAAGGCGGCTGGTGATGTTCCCAAAGGGGGTGGTAAAATATTTAAAACCGCTTTTGTCAATAAACCCGTTTTTGTGGAGATATTCGAAGATGTCACTGACTAAGCTTACCAGGTTCACTCCCTGGCGCTGGTAAGAAAGAAAGGTGTGGCTGAGAAAATCAAACATGCTGGTGACATCATGCACGTAACCTGCGGCGATCGAAGACAGGATATGGATGCGCAGGGCCGATTCAGAACCCAGTTTAGAAGTCACAGGTTCGGGTTTCGATAAAATGAAGCGTTCAAACAAGGTGTTTTGTTCTGAAAGAGATTTAGCCATGAGCACCGCTTCCCCATAATCATCATATTGGGGGCGGCCAGCGCGTCCGGCGCATTGCTTGTACTCGGAGGTGGAAATATACACCGATCCCAGTCCGCTGGCATAACGTTTGCAGTCGCGGATGATGGCCCGGCGGGCCGGAAGATTGACCCCTGCAGCCAGGGTAGGGGTGGAGCAGATGACCTTTATGACATTCCTTTTAAAATGGTCTTCGATCAAATGGCGTTGTTTGGGGGTGAGTCCCGCGTGGTGAAAGGCGCAACCATTTTTGACAATCTCGGCCAATTTTTTGCAGACCTTGGTGGCGGAATGGTCTTCGCTGATCTCATTGGCCAGATCATTGAGGATTTTTTTATCGTCGCTATTAAGTATACCCACCACAGAAGGGCATAATTCACGCGCCGCAGCCTGGGCTGAACGCCGGGAATTGACAAAGACCAGGACTTGGCCCGCACTGCGAAGAGTGTCCATGGTGAGTTTGTTTAAGTCTTCGTCAACGTCTTCCTTGACCAAGCGGATGGAATCATTATTAAACATGATTCTTTCATTAAAATAGACGCCTTCTTTCAGAGGAATGGGGCGCCAATGGCTCAGGGCGAGATTGGCATCCAGCCAGCCGGCAACATCCTGCGCGTTACTGATGGTAGCACTTAGGGCCAGGATTTGGATGTCCGGTTTCAACTGTTTGATGCGGGCGGTGAGTATTTCAAGTGTCGGTCCGCGGCTTTCGTCATCAATAAAATGGATTTCGTCCAGGACGATCACCGAAAGGGAGTTGATGAGCCATCCGGCTTTTGAGCGCAGGATGGAATCGACTTTCTCTGCAGTCGCGATCAAAATTTGATAGCGGTCCAGGTATTT
>CAYZLU010000233.1:0-4201 GCA_964479285.1 uncultured Planctomycetales bacterium
CAAGGGCAGTATATTGTTGCTGGCCTATGCAGATAGGAATAAAATTGCCGGAGTTCAAGTTAAGAATGATGTTGATGAGCTATATCAAGAATATCTAAAGGCTTTTAAGAAAGGTGTCTATAACTATATTAAAGAAGAAAAAGATCCCATGACCCAACAGATTGTCCCGAAAAGATATTTTTCTGGGGGTCTGGTATTGAACGTGAACAAGGTCATGGTAACAACCCATCGTTTGCGGGGGTTCTTTAGTAAGAGAATAGTGACTGGATTATTCCTGGCTGCGGTCATTTTGAGTCCCGCACCAGCTTTTGGGCAATCTTCGACCAATAGCGCAAGTAACTTGGATGTTTATGAGGGTATCTTTAATCTTCGGGCAAATCAGACCACAGGTATTTTTCCCGATTTTCTTAATACTAACTCTGCCCAATTACCAACCGATGACCCTGAAGCGGATTATGGCAGTCAAACATATGATTTGTTTGTGGGAATTGAGGAACAAAATTGGGGCGGTATGACCGCGCAGCAAATAATTAACACGAATGCATATAAACTTCTCGGCACATTTGTCAAACAATTTAGTGGAAATGCCACTCAAAGCAATCCAGATACAGTAAATATTACCAATACGCCCAAGGGGGGTGTTTATGATGTCATTCGTAGGGCTAATTATACAGGAAACTGGTGGTTATCCTGGAATTGGGGGGCCAATGCAGGTACCAGTGCTTGGGCTGGGAAAGTAGCAGCTATGAAATATCAGGAAATTCAAAATATTCAATCTGCTAACGACAGGCAATTATTACAAGGTTTCGCTAGGGAGCTATTAAATTTCGCGGAACAACGGGCCCAGTTTTTGATGGCATTGCAAGATGCAGACGGCGGCATCAGGTATGCTCCCCAGAACCAACCTGATCCTGGTGGTCCTTTGGCCCTTTGGAATCGAAAATCGACAGAGCATAATCTAAGTGCCATAGCTTTTTTTGATTATTTATATACGGTAACAGGCAAGGTACAATATAAAGAAGCGGCAGATCGTATTTATGAATGGTTGAAAAGAATGTTTGATCTGACACATGGTGTTTTCTCTAGGGGAACGAATTTTAATGGAAAGAATTGGGTCAATGATCCCCTGGTAGATTTTGCTCCAGATACCATCAGCTGGCTACCATTACAACGTGTGCTCAATGACCCTTTTTTTGGTAAAACGAGGTTAGATAGATTGAACAACGTTGGAGCCATGGTCGATAAAACATTAGAACTTGCAGGCGTCTACGTTGGGGGAAGATTAATGGGGATTAGTTTTTCTACTTCTGACAAATTCAGAAAAATTATTTCCATTGAGTGGTCAATTCAAATGGCCATGTTAAAATTGAGCATTGCCCAGGAATACTACAAATTGTGGGACCGCGAATTTGACCGTGCTAGAATAAACCAGCTTCTCTTGACTGGAAACGCGTATGAAGAGAGTTATTATGCTTTAATCCAACAGATACGGGCATATTTTAAAGGAGTGCCCCAATTCCTAAAGGCTGATTATTATGTTGCCCCATATGCGGTAACAATCCTTCCAGACGGTTCATGGGCAGTGGCAGGAGACCAGGACACCTACCAGGGATGGAACACTCCCCCAGAAGAATATAGTGCTTCATTTATAGCTGGTGCTTATTTTGCTGCTGTTTTAAATGGAATGGATCCTTTGACAGGGCAAAGAATATTGAATATAAATCCGCAGAATAGAGATTTCGCCATGCAGTCTAAAAGCATGCCCACCCGTGAGAATATAATAAAATCCGTAATGGATAGCTCAATGTATAAGGCTGATAATGGTGGTATCGACCTAACTACCAATAAAATAGATGTACGATTACAAGATAAGAGTGATGTGATCGAATTTCAGGTGGATTCCGCCATGCTTCAGCAAATGCAAGATGCTCCCGGCATTGTTCCGCTGTATATTAATTTCCAACCAATGAATGACCTTAAGAAATTTCTAGGATAAATCGAGCCAGAGAGATTGTAAGAAAAAAAATTCATTACAAATTATTCTTTACGTTATTTCAAGGAATGGGTCTGTTTAGACACATTCCTTTTTGTTTGCTAGAAAGGGATAAATAATAATTTAGATACTTTCTATTTTAGGTTTTTTTTTTGATAAAATAAAAAGGTCAAGTTTTGGTAAGCAATGAGGTCAAAATGAATAAATTCATGATAACCACGTGGGCAGTTGTTTTTTTCCTTTTGGCCTCTTGCGGGCCGCTCATTGCCGATGATAATGGGCAGGTCATTAATATCAACCAAAATTATCAGATCGTCTTTACTGATTTAGGCAGCCGGGTGCTAAAGCAGGGAGACATTGTTAGGGTCTCTTTAAATGCGGACGAGTTTATCTATCTACTGGTCTTGGAATCTTCTGCCATTTTGTCTAAATTGGGGCCATCCAAGGTGGAGGGTTTTCAAACAAATTTAAGTGAATTTCAGCGTTTGGCTGTGGGTAATGAGGTGGCAAAAGTCAATCAAAAGAAGGATGATGTTGGCCATCCAGCGGCGGATATTTCTGCAGCTGACGCAGCGGGCGAACTTTCACAGCTGCAAATTCAAAAATTAGAGCAGGATCTTGGTATTGCCAAAGAAGAAATTAAATATTTACAAAAATCGAATGAAGCTTCAAAACTGAAGCTTAGCGAGTTGGCCGTTGAGGGCCGGGCCAAAAATGAAGAACATGTTTCCCCGGTACAAGTAGACAATAAACAGGTTTTAGACCAGTTAAAAGTCCATCTGGACAACATGCGTAAATTGATTGATGAGAATAATTAAAATGGACATTTGTCGTCGATTTATTCTAATTTTTCCCTTCATCCTTTTTTGTGTCAGTTCAAGAGGGTTTGCCCAGAACATTCAACCAACCGGTGCTAATGCATCTCCCCAAATAAAACAAGTAAAATTATCTGTAGCCGTTTCATCAACAGGTTCTTCGACGAGTGCTCCTGTGGTCAGCCCAACTGTTCTGACACCTGTTGCTGCTGTGCAGCTCCAAAATCAAATCCTCGATCTTCAGAAGAAACTGGAAGAACGTAACCTTGCTATTCAGAATTTGACATTGAAGAATGCTAAACTCCAAGAAGATGATTATCAATTAGTTTCTGGTGATTTTCAACCGGTGGCTAAAAAGATCCTGGAGGAGCATTTTAAAGATGAGAAGTCAAGGTTAGAAGACCAAAATTCTCTTTTGCAGAATCAGATGGAGGAATTAAGGAAGAAATCCATTGATGAGCAAATGCCGTTAAAACAGGAAATTCTTGTACTCAAAGAACAGCTAGATTCAGCGAAGGAAAGGCAAAAGAAGCTAGAATTTTTTAATGCTGCTTTCCCTCAGAAGGTCAACGAAGCTAAAAAACCACTTGAAGATAAGATCGGTGAGTTAAGCGTACAATACGTCGATGCTCAAAAAGACATTAATAATAAAGTAAAACAGATAGGAGAGATCAGCAACGGTCTAGCCAAGGCCGAGAATGACAACAGTGAAAAACAAAAGAAGATAGGGGAATTACAAGAAGAAATAGATAGGGGGAATAAAGTTTTAGCATTTTTGAACCAACAGAAACAGCAAATGGCAGATAGTCTAAAACAGCTACAGGATTCAATCCCGGGCAAGATCAATGAAGTCAGGCAACCGCTGGAGCAAAAGATCAATGAATTAAGTGCCAGTTATAGTAATGCACAAAAAGATATCAGTGATAAAGCAAGGCAGATAGAAGGAATCAACAAAGAATTAGCTGAATCCCAGATGAGTATCACGGAAAAGGAAAGGCAGATCAGTGAGTTAAATACGCAGTCACAAAAGGAACTTGGGGATAAAGAAAACAAGATAGGGGGGATCAGTAAGGATTTAGCCCAGTCACAGAAGGATGCAAGCGAAAAGCAAAAACAAATAGACGAGATAAGCAGAAATTTAGCCATTGATCGGCAGGATATCGCAGGTAAGGAAAAGCAAATAAGCGGACTTAAAGCAAACTTGCAAGGATCCATTGATAAGAGCACTAAAGACCTGTCCTTACTAAACCAGCAAAAGCAGCAATTAGCAGAGAGTCTAAAACAGGTAGAGGATTCGATACCAGGCAAGATCAATGAAGTAAGGCAGCCGCTGGAACAAAAGATCAGTGATAAATCAAGGCAGATCGAAGGAATCAATAAAGAATTAGCCGTA
>CAYZLU010000234.1:0-4190 GCA_964479285.1 uncultured Planctomycetales bacterium
AACGCGGATGAGGTGGCCAGCGCGATTGCTAATTCCATGAAGGCTGAAAAGTTGGTCCTTTTGACTGATGTGCCAGGGGTCATGCGTGATTTAAAAGACATGAGCACGTTATTATCAACGTTGACCCTGGCCCAGGTGGATGAGCTTATCGAGGGTGGCGTGATTGTGGGGGGCATGATCCCAAAGGTAAATTCCTGCGTTGAGGCCTTAAAAGGCGGTGGTGTCAAC
This sequence comes from uncultured Planctomycetales bacterium, assembly GCA_964479285.1. GTDB lineage: Bacteria > Omnitrophota > Gorgyraeia > Zapsychrales > Fredricksoniimonadaceae > JABDGZ01. The sequence continues at coordinate 229 of CAYZLU010000234.1, forward strand.
AAGACCCACATCGTTGATGCCCGCATGCCTCATGCATTACTTTTGGAGTTTTTTACCGACCAGGGGGTTGGAACGCAGATTGTAAAATCATGAAAGCCAACGAAATTTTTCAGGAATATAACGACCACATCCTTGGGACCTACACCCGTATGCCTGCGATCTTTGTCAAAGGCAAGGGATCTGTCCTGACGGACATCCATGGAAAGAAATATTTGGATTTTTTCCCCGGCTGGGGTGTCAGTAATTTAGGGCATTGCCATCCCAAGGTCATGGGGGCCGTGAGGGAACAGATCGGGAAATTGATCCATATTCCGAATAATTTGTATAATCCCCACCAGGCCAAATTGGCCAAAGAACTGGTCCGCATTGCTTTTGAAGGCAAGATTTTTTTCTGCAACAGCGGGGCCGAAGCGGTGGAGGCGGCCATTAAATTTTCCAGGACATACGGCGAGGGCAGGAAATTCGAGATCATTACAACCATTAATTCTTTTCATGGCCGCACCATGGGTGCGCTGACAGCAACGGGCCAGGAAAAACACCAAAAAGGCTTTGCGCCCCTTGTGCCGGGTTTTAAATATGTACCGTTTAATGATATCAATGCTTTGAAAGCTGCGGTCAGTGGTCAAACAGCTGCCATTATGCTTGAGCTTGTCCAAGGTGAGGGCGGTATCAATGTTGCAGACAAAGAATATATAAAGGCCATACGCCAGATCTGTGATGAGAAGAATATTTTACTGGTCCTTGACGAAGTGCAGACCGGCATGGCCCGCACAGGAGAGATTTTTGGGTTTAAGCAATATGACGTTGTCCCGGACGTTCTTTGTTTGGCAAAAGCATTGGGGGGCGGCTTACCTATTGGTTGCATGATTGTCAAAAAAGAACTGGCAGACTTGTTCAAGCCAGGCATGCATGGCTCGACCTTTGCCGGAAGCCCTTTTATTTGCAAGGCTGCCCTGGGGGTCATTAAGGCCATTTATGCTGAAAAAATAATGAAGAATGTTAAAGCGCAAGGGCCTTATTTGATGGAAAAGTTAAATGAGCTGAAATCTAAATATGACATTATTAAGGAAGTGCGCGGTTTGGGTCTCATGATCGGTGTCGAATTGACAATAGACGGCACGTCTATTTTTAAGGAATGTTTTGCCAAGGGTTTAATTATTAATTGTACCCAGGGCAATGTCCTGCGCATCATGCCGGCGCTTAATGTAACCCGTCGTCAAATTAACAAAGCCATTCATATTTTAGATGGTGCTATTGAGGCTACTTTACATTTGTCACCCCCGAATGTTTCTGTCGGGGGTTCAGGAGATGGAAAAACTGGATTCCCGCGAACAACTGTGAGTGTCCGGTTTGAGGACCTTTCGCGGGAAGGACATTGATATAGATAAGGTGAAAATATGAAACACGATTTAATCACATTATTGGATTATTCAAGTGCTGAAATCCTGGCATTGATTGATTCAGCTGACCGGTTAAAAAAACAAAAAGGAAAATTGCGCGCGGATTTGAAAGGCAAGTCAGTGGCGCTGTTGTTTCAAAAGCCATCTAACCGTACACGTGTTTCTTTTGAAGTGGGTGTTTATGAATTAGGCGGCCATTGCCTTTATTTGGGACCGGATGAGATCAATTTAGGCAAGCGCGAGTCCACCTATGATGTGGCCAAGACCCTGTCGCGTTATGTGCATTGCATTGTCGCACGGGTTTTTGATAATAAAGACATCGTTGAGCTGGCCAAAAACGCGGATGTACCGGTCATCAATGCCTTGTGTGATTTATATCATCCTTGCCAGGCATTGGCTGATATTCAAACTATCCGTGAGCAATGGGGGAAGTTTAAGGGTTTGACCCTGGCTTATGTCGGAGATGGGAACAATGTCTTTCATTCACTCATGATCGCCTGTGCCAAGGTGGGGATCAATGTGCGTTTTGCCGGCCCCAAAGGCTATGACCCCGACTCCGGGATCGTGCATCATGCATTGGAAATTGCCAAAAAGAATAATTGCACCATTGAGTCAGGTAGAAATCCAAAAGAAGCTATTAAGGGTGCGGATGTGATTTACTCCGATGTATGGGTCAGCATGGGGCAGGAAAAAGAAACAGCCAGACGCATCAAGGATTTTAAGGGTTATCAGATCAACCAGGATTTGTTGAAATTGGCCCATAAGGATTATATTTTTATGCATTGCCTGCCCGCGCATCGCGGTTTGGAAGTGACTGCGGACATCATCGACGGAAAACACTCGATGATCTTTGACCAGGCCGAAAACCGTTTGCATGCGCAAAAGGCGGTTCTTCTAAAATTATTGGTAAGATAACAGATGGGAGAAATGATATTATGAAAAAAGTGATCCTCGCATATTCCGGTGGTTTGGATACCAGCTGTCTTATCCGTTGGCTGAAAGACAAAGATTATGAAGTCATTGCTTTTATGGCCGACGTGGGGCAGGGGAGTGATTTTAAGAAAATAGAAAAGCGTGCTTTGGCGACAGGGGCTTCCAAGGTGTATATCCTTGATTTAAAGCAGGAATTTGTCAAAGATTATGTTTTTCCAGCGATAAAAGCCAACGCGGTTTATGAAGGCAAATATTTCCTGGCGACAGCCTTATCACGGCCGTTGATTGCCAAACACCAGGTGGCGGTGGCCAAAAAGGAAAAAGCAACGGCCATTGCCCATGGTTCAACAGGCAAAGGCAATGACCAGGTGCGGTTTGAAGTGACCGCCAAGATTTTAGCGCCGCATTTGGAATCGTTGGCACCTTTGCGTACATGGGAATTCAAGACCCGCGAACAGGAAATTGAATACGCGCACAAGCATAAGATACCCATTGACGTCACCAAAAAGAGCCCATACTCGACGGACATCAATCTTTATGGCCGTTCCATTGAGTGCGGTGTCCTGGAAGATCCCTGGGTAGAACCGCCGGAAGAAATTTATGCGATGACCAGGGACCCGCTTAAGTGCCCGAATCGTCCGGAATATGTTGAAGTTGAATTTGCTAGAGGTGTGCCGGTCAAAGTGAATGGCAAGCCCTATGGCCCAGTTGATCTGATCATTAAGCTCAATGAGATTGGCGGGCGCAACGGGGTGGGACGTGTGGACATGGTGGAGAACCGATTGGTGGGCATTAAGTCACGCGAGATCTATGAAAATCCGGCAGGCACTGTTTTGATGGCCGCGCATAAAGAGCTTGAAGCCCTGGTACTTGACCGTGAGACCTTGCATTATAAAGAATTGATTTCTCCCCGCTATGCTGAGTTGACATATTACGGGTTATGGGAAACGCCATTAAGACACCAGTTAGACGCCTTCATTAATAAGACCCAGGAACGTGTCAGCGGGGTCGTAAGATTGAAGTTATATAAAGGAAGCTGCCAGGTGGCAGGACGTAAGTCTAAATTTTCCCGTTACAAGGAAGAGCTTGCGACCTACGGAGCAAAAGACATTTTTGACCCCAAACTCTCCGAAGGCTTCATTAAAATTTGGGGCATGCCCTATTAAGGGATAATTTTATGAGCGGAGCAGGTAAAATATTGGAACATATTTTGCTGGGAGGGCAAATTCGATGATAGCGCTTAAATATGAAGTCATAATTTACTGGAGTAAAGAAGATAAAGCGTTTATTGCCGAAATTCCCGAGCTTCTTGGATGCATGGCTGATGGTCAAACATACCAAAAAGCGCTCGATAACGTTGAAATCATCGCGCAAGAGTGGATTGATACTGCCAAGCAAAAGGGCAGGACTGTCCCTAAACCTAAAGGACGACTGGTGTTTGCTTGATAAGTAAATTTAACAACAAGAAATGTTTTTGATTTTATGGTCAATGGCGAAGCATAAGCGAGGCTATTATGTCTAAACTCTGGGGCGCCCGGTTTGATAAGAAGTCTGATCCGCTGGCTGATCAATTTACCTTCAGCATCAGCTATGACCATCGTTTGGCTAAATATGATGTGTTAGGCTCCA
>CAYZLU010000235.1:0-4169 GCA_964479285.1 uncultured Planctomycetales bacterium
TTGATGGGCCGGCGTTAATATCCAGGAATTTAGACAAATGTTTAATAGTTAACAGGGATGAAATCACCTGGCCCTTGGTTTGGGGCCATTTTAACGCGGACCGTGATTCAACCAACAAACGGCCGCCCCAAAACAAAATCGCAAGGCCGACCGCCGTTATAATTATCAAAAAAATCTTCTTCATTATTGGCCACCTTGATTTGACCCGCTTGGCAAAGACAGAAAATATATGTTATATTCTAATTAGGATTTAGAAATACGCTCTTTAAAAACTCGAAAAAGGCAAACTACTTGAAAAAGTAGGACGCAAAGCCGTGAGCCTAACCTCATCTGGGGATGAGCAGGGCTGTCTGGTTGCCGTGACCTTTATTCCGTCCTCTTTTTCGAGACGTTCCAACTCTCAACAAAGGAGGGCGAAATGTCCAAACTCTTCATCCTTCTCGCTTTAGCAATCGTTATCTTTATACAAACTGCGCCTGTCTACTGCAGCGGGATTTCCAGGACCATGATATTCCATCTTTCGGTCACCATCCCTGAACATGTCATTTTTAATAATGATCTTGTATCCACACCATTTTCAAAAAATCCTTACCAGTTAGTTCAAACTCAAACCATCACCAGAAACAATAAAAACATCCAGCTCACTTCCATTGTCGTGCCATAGTTAATTATGATCACCCTCTGCCCGTTTGATCTGGACAGGTATGTTAAACATAAAATTCGTCCCTTCCGAGACATCTATTTTATTTTTCAATTTCACCAGAGGTACCATATCGAGGGATAGGGTAGTAATATCTATAGAAATGACATGTTCTCCAGGAGAGACTTTTCTAAAATAAAACGCCCCATGGTCATCGCTTTTCTGGATGATTTTACCGTCCAAGACCACCTTCACCTTACTGATAAATGTATCACCTTCATTGGGAACGCCCGTGCCATTCTTGTCCACAAAGACAATGCCGTAAATCCCTGTCTGGCTGATCAAACCGAAATCAGCCTGTGACCGGTGTCCTTGAAAGACTTCAACATTCAATGTTTGAGGTGTCGAAAAAATCAGCCCACCTGGGATGGTGTCCAGTACCGGCACCACATATACCCCCTTAGCACGCACCTGTACGCAATAACGACCATATTTGTCTGTTATGCCCTCTTTGTCACCAACCTTCACTTTAACACCCGGGATGCCTTCATCTCCAGGGGCAAATTTACCGTCCTGGTTCCTGTCTTTAAACACGATCCCAGATACAGTGCCCAGGGGGTCCCAATACGTTGCACCGCCAAACGTGATACGCAAACCAACATGGAACCCAAAATCATCATAGGATGGATTACCTATATGGGATAAAACCTTACTTGCGTCTGCATCAGCAAAAATACTCATGTCCTGCGTGGGATTATAGTTGAAACTGGAAGAAAGAATCAGGCTCTTTTCTCCAGAAAGAAAAACGTCACTGGCGGCCCTTACTCCCAGCTCATCACGATATTCGAATTGTGAAGTAAGGGAAAATTTTGGATTAAATTGTTTTGAATATTCCAGACCCGCGTTGATCACGTTAGGATTGGAATTCCCAATATTAGGTTGGTGCAGCCAGTCATATTCATAATTGGCAAAAGAGGATATATGGTTTGTCAGGGGCAGTTGGATACCAGCAATCACGTCCTCACGGTCATAATTGGAAATAGATGAACCAGAGGCATGGCTATTTTGATATCCCCCACCTCCAAAAACGGTCCCTTTCAAAGCGTTCCAAACGCCAAAACTCCTGGAAAAACGTTGATTGAGCCCAAGGCTTCTATAAGGTGAAAGCTCTCCCGGAGTGTCCGCATAATTAAAGTCTGAATCACTCCAGAAATTCTCGGTAAAATTGTCCCTGAGATGGGCATTGGCATCATAATTAAGGGCGCTGGTATCATCAGGATTAAAATCGAGCCGGTCCTTATATACCTCTACAAATGTGCTCTCCGTGAAATTCTTAAAATCAGACTCGGTAGTCCAGTCTGCCCCAATTTCTCCTTGATAGACTGGCAAGGTTGAAACAGTGGCATAACTTTTATCAATGTCCCTAAAATGAAGACCTGTCTTAAAATCTCCATCTTCCCACTTCAAAGACGCCAGTGAAGCATCATGCCTGCTATCACTGGCCTCTTCCCCGTTAAGGGTAAGAAAATCATTAAACTTGTGCTGCCCTTGGAATGAATAGACATGATTACTGGCATACGATTGAAACGTCTGGCGGTCCGGACCATAGCCAGTGGCAAAATTAAAGGAATACCGGTCAGTTTTACTTTCGGGAAATAGGGTGAGTTTAACAGCATCAATATACGCATCAAGAAATTGGTTCTTACCCGTAGCAATAAACCCCGGACCAAAAAATTGTGCCTGTTCTTGCCCATGACTGACGGACAATCCTACAACATTGTCCAACAGATCGACATCCGCGAAAACTCCCCTTAAACGCGTACTGGGCATTGTCAAGGGTGATAAATATCTAAAGGCATCAAAACCGCGCAAATTAAAATTGCTCGTGCCTTCAAGGGGTATTCCGCTTAATCCTATCGTATACGTATCAAACTGAGTAAATGAATCAAAATCGATGTAAGAGCCTGAAGCGTCAAGGAAACCATAGGGGGTTTCACCAGTAACGCTCAAAGTTTCGTTAAAATCATAAGTTTGACGTTTCAGATCAGGTATATTCTTTCCTAAATAATAGGTACTCCAGTCATTGGAATACGTGAACCGAAACGGCTGGGCATGCTGGACCTCATTCAATGCTTGAATCTCACCGGCGGTGACAGATTTAGGAAAAACAACTTCTATATAAATGGTGTGTCGCCCAAAATCGTCCCAAATATGAAGAAAGGTAGAACCGATTCTTAATGAACCAATCTCAAGGTGGTCAGGATCAATTGTTTTGACGCCTACAAAACCCTCATCAACAAGTAGAAATCTTTGTATGTTTTTACCTTCAATGATAACGGATGAATTTATTTCAATTTGAAGTTTAGGCTTTGACTGACCATTATTAGTTATCTGGGACAGCGATAAAACGGCCGGGGCTTGTTTTGATTTCTGTACCGGCACCAGTTGAGGCTGCACCAACGGTAAATAGGGAGGTTCCTGAGGCGATGTTTGTTCTACTGGCGAAGCAGTCACTGGGGATGGGAGAAATCCTAAAACGACCCCTCTTTGCTTTAGAATATCCAGGAATTTATTAAGGTCCTCATCATTGGGGTCATAAATTTGGGCAATTTTAAAATAACGAAGGGCCTTCTGGTCGTCGTGTTCATCAAAAGATTTGACGCCTTTTTTAAAATAATATTGATAGCCTATGGATTGGTCAGCAATTGCGGAAGAGGACAACGCCGCCACAAAGACTAACCCACAGACCCCTAAAACGATTTTTTTGCTCATAAAAAAACTAACTAGCGCGTCATGGGGGTCCGCGTTATTATTCCTAACTTAATAGCCAAACCAAGAAAGCTCTAGAATTCTTCTAATGAGGACTCCTGTTGCCGCATTGGACATATTGGGGTCCGCATAATTAATCCTGGGAATTTATTATTGTTAATTGTCCGGAAGCATCCACGGCCAGGCTTATTTCTTTGACTTCCACATCTCCCTCTTCCAAATCTGAATTAATGACCAAGGTATAACGCCCAGGATTTAATCTCTTCTCTAAGGAAATTCTTAGCGGCGCAGTCACTCCCGGTGGAACATACAACTTATTGATTTCACCACGAAAAAGCACCAATCCTCCATCTTGCATAACATAGTATGTTGTATGGGGTATGAGAATAACATTGCCCTGATTGACAAAGTTGGCAGTGATATTATTTGCCTTCAGCCCAATATTTTGCAGTACAGCTTTCTTGTCCTTATTCTTCGGTTCAATAAAAAACAAGCTCCCGACCCTTGTGACTATCGTGAGCCCTTTATCATTTTTAAGGACATCACTATTTTTCTCAAAAAATAACACCCCATAATGCCCCTCTTGGACCGTGCTTGGGACACTGACCGTATAATCGATCCTTTGCTGGCCAAATGGAGGTATGGTAAAGATTTGGGGCGAATAAGTGACCCATTGACTTGCAGAGGTAGGAGAAGTCCCTGCCGGCAAAAAATTCTTGGTACCGTCATAAGGCTGCTTATATTCAAAATCCTCCCAATA
>CAYZLU010000236.1:0-4163 GCA_964479285.1 uncultured Planctomycetales bacterium
GTGCCTAATGGAGAATCTTCCCTGGAAAAGACGATTTCGCGGTCCTGGTATTTATTTTTAAAATAGGAGATGACCTCATCACTGCCATGGCCGATACATAGAATAAAACGTCTTCCCCCCTGGGAAGCAATATAATCAATCAGTATTTCCAAAAAAGGCTTATTACCTATCTTGGCCAATACCTTCTGGGCACCGCCTGTGACCGATTGAAGACGTTTACCAAGACCACCGGCGAGAATGACCACATCTGGAAACATATTATTTAATCAAACCGCTGTCAGGTTGATAAAAAATGATTTGGCTGCCTAAATTCTCAAATTTGAAAGGGACTTCTAAAAGATTCTTAAGTGCCTGGCGTATCTTTTCTTTCTTGGAAGGCTCTACAAAAAACAGGACAAAACCACCCCCACCTGCCCCCAACAATTTGCCACCCACGGCCCCTGCCCTGATCGCCGTTGAGTACATATCATCAATGTCCACGCTGGATATTTTATCTGACAAAGTGCGCTTGAGCTTCCAGCTCTCGTCAAGCAGACGGCCGAATTTTAGCAGATCATCACCGTTTAAAACCTCCACGGCCTCGCTTACCATTTCATGCATACGGGCCAATTCTGCGTTCTTTTGGGGGATATTCTCAATTTGCGATTTAGCAATGGACGAAGCGAAACGGGAAAAACCCGTAAAAAAGAGCATCAAATGGTCCTGTAAAAGGTTCAATTTCACCGCGGGTATGGTCAGCGGCTGCACGCGTAAATGATTGGTACCGCCGAATTCAATCAAATTAAACCCGCCATAAGCTGCCAAGGTCTGGTCCTGACAACCGACATTTTCCTTGATCATGTCTTGTTCTACCAGGATCGCTTCGCGGGCCAGCCGTTCTTTCGTGACCATTTGCCCCTTAAGGGCATACAGGCCATTAAGCAGCCCTACGGTAAAAGAAGAGCTTGACCCCAAACCAGTGCGCGCGGGCAAATCACCATCGTGATGGATTTCAACACCCTCATTAATTTTCAGGAAACGCAGGACTTCACGCACCGAAGGGTGGTCAATTTCATCAATTGAGTCCTTCACATGCTCCATTTTGGAATAAATGATGCGCGATTTGTGTTCAAAAAACGGCGGTAGATAACGACAGCTGATGTAACAATATTTATCAATGGTAGTGGCCAACACAGCACCGTTGTGGTCCTTAAACCAGCCGTTATAATCTGTGCCTCCACCAAAAAATGACATGCGAAAAGGGGTGCGGGAAATAATCATGGGACTATCTGGGCCTCCATTAGGATTTTACGTTTTAGTTTGATCTGGGTTGATTTGACCGTCTCGTCTACAGCTGCCTGGCCGAATTTCTGCTTTAAAAGCCCCAAGAATTTGGGATTGGTATGGTATTTCATCCAAGCCTCGTCCCTGAAGGCCAAAACCTGCTCGGCAGTCAAGTATTTGGTGGGCAAAGGCTGCCCTTCATAAGAATGCTGGGAAAAACCCGCGTAGGTCGAAGGTAATTTCCATCCTTCCTTTTTGGCAATGCCATACAAAGGACTCCCAGGATAGGCCATGGCTGAATAAAAATTGGCTTCTTCGGTGTTCATCTCCATGGCCAGGTCCAGGGTCATCTGCATGCTGCTCAAATCATCCTCAGGCAGGCCAAAAATATAATTGCCGATCACATTAATGCCATGCCCGCGGATTTTTCCGACAACAGCGCGGATATCAACGTCCTCAAAACGGCCCTTGGTCACGTCCTTGCGCACACGGGTATTACCGCTTTCAATACCTAAAGCCAGCCAATTGACACCGGCTTTTTTTAAAGTACTCAAATACTGGTCGCGTACGGTGTCCACCCTGGAATAGCACCAAATATTGAATTTATGACCGCGTTGGATGATCAATTCACAAAGTTTAAGAAAATGGTTGGCGTTTAGGACAAACAGCTCATCAGCGATCTTGATATTGGTGATGCCTTGTGAGGCAAAATAATCAAATTCTTTGATGATATGCTCCGGTTCCCAATAGCGGAACACTGCTGAACCGTCAGAATATTCATTCTCCTGGCGATTAATGATATTAATCATGCAGAAAGAACATTTCATGGGACAGCCCAAAGACGTGTACAACGCTGCGAAGGGTTGACGGATGGAATTATTCGAGTAAGAGTGCCACAACGCAGTCCGGTAATTTTTGACCGGCAGCAGGTCCCAGGCAATGCCCGGAAGCTCACGGGGCAAGTCCGCCTTGGCCACGATGGGCGAAGGTCTGTTTAAAACAATGCCCTCATCATGACGAAAACCCAGGCCATCCACTTCTTGCAGCCCAACTTTCAAATCCGTCTTTAATAAATTGGAGATGGTATAAACGCCTTCATTCTGGCAAACAAAATCGATTGCCTTGTGTTTTTCTAAGACCTCCCGCGGCAAAGCCGCGATGTGTCCACCGACAAAAAGGACTTTCCCATCAGGCGCCAATTTCTTGACCGCATCTGCGAGGGTCGTGGCCCCGGACATGTTCTGGGAACTCGCCGAAGGCTGTTGGCCATACACCACAAAACAGACCAGGCGAGCTCCAGACCCTGCTATTTGTTGGGCAGATTTTTCTTCATCTAAATGCAAAGCTTCACAATCCAGGATATTGACGGAAAAACCTTTGAGCCGGCAATGGTTGGCCAGCATGCCCGCCCATATGGGAGGCTCGATGGCAGAAAAGTCCTTGGCTAAATCCTGGTAGATTTTTTTAGATGCGTTGGCGTGTACGAACAGGACGTCCAGCTGTTTCATGAAAACCTTCAAATATTGGCAAATTGATTGCGTTTAATGACCTGGTAACCCTTGACCAATTCCTGCAGGCCTTTTTGCAGGGTAATATCAGGTTTAAAACCTGTTTTTTCGATCTTTTCATTGCTGACGATATAATCACGTTTGTCAGGGTCCTCGCCTATCGTGGCCTCTACAAAATAAAAGTCAGGCACTAATTTCTGGATTTCCTGACACAATTGCAGCTTCGTCAGGTTGGCGTCACTTAAGCCGACATTATAGGGTTGGTTCTTCATCTTGTCAAAATTATTCAAGGCATGTATGAAAGCTTTGGAGATGTCCCTGACATGGATATAATTGCGGTTAAAATGGGCCTCAAAAAGGATCACAAATTTATCGTACACCGCGCGATAGGTAAAATCATTCACTAATAGGTCCAGGCGCATGCGTGGGGAAACACCAAAGGCCGTGGCCAATCGCAGGGTAATGCCATGACCCGCGTCAAGAATGGCATTTTCCGCGTCCACCTTTAATTTACCGTACAAAGAAATGGGTTTAAGCGGTGTTGTTTCCGTGCAGTGCTTGCCTTTTTCTCCAACCCCGTAGCCGCTGTTGGTTGTTGGAAATATGACCATTTGGTCTTTGCTGCGGAGTTCCAGGACCATTTTAATGGCGTCAAAAAGGATTGTCTGGGCACCTACAGGGTCTTTGGCGCATAAAGGAGCGCCAGTCAAGCAGGCCAAAGGAAAAATGGCATCCGCGTTCTTTATTAATTTAGTCATCAAACCCTTGTCCCGCGCATCCCCTCGCACAATGCTCAAGTGGTCATGATGGCAGACATCCAGGAGTGATGACTGGTTGTACATAAAATTATCCAAAGCCGTCACCTGATGCCCTTCAGATAACAACCGCGGCACCAAAACCGCCCCAATATACCCTGCCCCCCCTGTCACTAAAATCCTCATATCTTCCCTTTCTATTTATAAACCCTGTCATTTCCGAACGTTTTAATCGGGAATCCATAATCGCATAATTGTAAGGGAAAAATTTATTCTTTTCGCTCCTGGACGTCATTTTATTAACGCCCAAAAACATATGCTGGCTCGGTGGTCAAACAACTCGCCCTGAACTCCTCTAGTAGTTCAGGGCTCAAACAAGTTTGACCATTTAAGACAGAAGTCTTAAATCCCCTCACCATCATAAGTTTTTAGGCTAAAAATGACACAGTCGCTCAAAGAACAAATTTATCCCTTACCGCAAAATCAGTATGGCCCCATTTAATTCTTTAAAGAGCTGTGCTAATTTATCAAAAAAGTGGATGTTTCATAAATCCATGCGTATGGAGGAACAGCTATTATTTATTCATCCATTCACACTACTTATGAATATACCCCTGATGCGTCTTTTCGATGCTTT
>CAYZLU010000237.1:0-4160 GCA_964479285.1 uncultured Planctomycetales bacterium
TTAGCTATGTCTATTGTCAGGTCTTTATTTCTCATTGTCATTGATCCCATCAGGTTACTTCCGTTCAGGGGACGAGATATAAACAAGGTCATTCATATCAATCACAACAGCATTAGGTAAAAGTCCCAATGGTTCACCATAATTAGAATACGTCACAATACAATGGAGTTCGAAAGGATCTCCCATGTCCTTTAATGCTACCCGCACAAGATCAGGGATTTCATAATAAGGAGTTGGGGTATTAAAATTATCATATAATACCGGCAGGCCATTATATCCTTTAGTTATATCCTTCAGGCGTATTATGTGGATTTCTCTTGTTGAACTGTTTACAAATTGGGCTATACGGCTACGGACGAACATCAACTCAGAATGATTATGCAATACATTAGAAGTCATCATTTGATTGGCGATAAGGAACCCAACACATGCCAAAGTAATGGGCCAGATTCGAACCAAATATTCCTTTTTTACTTTCAAAATATTTCCAATCCATTCACCACACCAATAAACCAAGGTAAGAGCCAACGCTTGAGACGCTATGAACTCCCTGGGTAAATACCCACAGAATAAAAACCAGACCAAATTACACAAAAGAAAAATGGCAATCAATGCGAACAATTTCCTCCAACCCATCTTCTTAGTAACAAAAAAATCCGCTACGATGAATATTGCGACAAAGGCCATCATAAAGAACCCCAGGATCTTTGAATTATAAACATACCAAAAATTAAACGTCTGCGGCACGGCTTGGGGTAAAAACATCATTACGTTTAGTGAAATTTGTTTCAAAGTGAACGCTATCTCATGCCCACTGGACTTCATCTGCGTATAAAAGAAACTTCTTAAAGCAAAATAATTGACCAACGCAGCCAAAATCCACAAACAAATATCCCTGCCCCATACCTTCTTTGAGACCTGCCAATTGTCTTGGAAAATGACCATCAATGAGGTGGGAATAAAAAAAAGGAATGTTGATGGCGGGTATAAAAGGAACGATGTCTCTAATAAAACAAAAGCAAGGATAAAATGCAGCCTGTATTTCAATCTTGTTGACAAGACAATATAAGCCAACATAGAAAGAAATACTGCTAACGCATTTGTCAGATACGGCACAAAAATGAAATCTTGCACACCAGGAAGGGTAAATATGGCTGTGCAAAGACAAAATGCTGGAATAATTTCCATGCCTGCTAATAAAGCTGTCAATGCCAATATAGAGGCGCTTAATGCGAAAACAAAAATAGTGATCAATCTTAGGCATGACAAATCAGATAAATGATTTATTTTTCTGTATAGGAACCCCTCCAACTCTGCTGTAATAGGCCTTCCCAAATTGTATTCATAGCGGTATTGGGGATACGTCAGCGAATCATTTTCTTTGTTATAGAATTTATGAAAAAAACGTATGCTGTCATGGTTGACATAAGGGATGTTCACGGTCGCGGAAAAAGTCAGATACAAACAGACAAAACTTCCTGCCAGGAAAAGTAAGAATAAATAAACGGCTTTGCTCATATCGATCTATTCAAATCAATTTCTTTTTAGGGGTGGATCAACCCTCATGCTACCAATAAATTCATTCTGAAACAATAACGCTTTAAAATTATTGCTAGTACATAAGTTATCACTTAAGAGTTTTTACCGACGCATGAAAGATCTTAAGTGATAACCTATGATCGCTAGTATATTGACAGCCTCGGGTGGTGTCTAAAACAGCAAGGCCAGTTACATTTTTTACCGTAACTGGCCTTTGCGTCAGATCAAAAATATAAAATCAGGCATCTCTGTCGTGATTACCCTTAATGCTCCCTCTACAACTACTTTTATTTCTTAGAGATATATCTCACAAGATCCACAACTCTATTGCTATAGCCCCATTCATTATCATACTATCGAGTTTTTAAATTTATGGCATATAAAAACCTGCCAACTCCTCAAAATTTTTAAGAACAAAGTATTAAAATCTTCCACTGATGCCGAATCTTCATACCAACATCCCTTTTTGATCGCTTTTCTTTATTAATAGCAAACTAAAATAAACAATTATGACTGTCCACATTAAAGGCTTGGATTCCAAAACTACATAAAAAATCCACGTGTCTCTAAAGAAAAACCTGTTGTCGATTTGCAATAAAATAAACCCAAGGAGGGTCAAAAAGCCTACCGTCCATTTATATTTTGCGCCAGATGGAGAATAAAATAAAAATCGCAAGATAAAACAGTAAGGAACTACCAGGACAATAAGTGCATTTAAATAAGCCAGCGGGTTAAATAAAAGCGAACAAACAAAAAGGCAGGAATAATCCAAATACCTGATTGTCAAATCTTTGCCTTTGACAAAGAATACATCGTAAAAAAACAAACTGAAAAAAATAAAACAGCTCCCTAGCCATACATAATAGACCTCAGGCATAAGTGTTTTAGTGATCAAACCATAGTCAAAAATATAATAGGGCTCATGTCTGGCAATAAAAAACCACGAAAAAAATGCAAGCAAAGAACAATTCTTGACAGAGTAGAAAAGAACTGCAGGGCTGGATTTGAGCAAAAAATACCATTGCTGCAGGTATTTAAAATTTAAATCAACCCCGCAATAGATAGCCGGTACCAGCAGAAAGAATGCTCCCATAAAAAAAGTGTAGGCCACTATTTTAAAGCGTCCGGTAAGAAAAAAATAAAAGAGCAAAAGTAGCGGAAAAAGTTTGATCATCAAACTCAATGCCAAGACACTACCCGACCAGAAATCCTTCCGGTTTATTGCCAGGTACATAGCCAATAACATAAAGAAGCAAAGCAGGATATTGACCTGTCCAATCCTGATATTGTCAAAAAGATACCGCCCGGTCAAAGCGAACAGACAAACAACAATCAAAAAATCTCGAATTCCCGTGAATGATATTTGCTTTAACTTGTAAAGAAGGTAGAACATGAAATAAAACAGAATAATATTAAGTATGCTCCACAAACCTAGGGCCGTCGTTTCTTTCAACATAGCCAATGGGGCAAAGGCCAAAGCAAATAATGGGAGATATTTGAATTCTTCAATGCCGTGATGAGGAATATACATGGGAGACTTAGCTAAAAAGAATTGGCTAGCATGATAATACACATCAAAATCTCCTGAAATACGCTGCGGCGAAATCACAATAAGCAAAAAGACCGTGATGATAGTAACAAAAATAAAAATGGCGTATTGAATACGATTAAAATTCAACTTTTTGACTATGTTCACGTTCGCCTTTTCTTCATAAATAAAAAAATCCCTCGCTAGACGCATTTACCCAATGAAAACCCTGCAGCAAGCTGCAGGGTATCGACTACTCGAAAAGTCGATACTGTTTTAGTTTTTCTTTCGGGGTTCCTTGTTGCATCACGTATCTCTCCACCACTGCCCAATTCCCTCTCCCCGACCGTGGCCGCATAATACCCATCCGACCAGAATTCCCCTCCCCACAGCTCTTTTTTCACTTCCGGCCTCCTTCTGAATATCTCCCTTGCGGTCAGGCTCTTGAATATCTGTACAATCCTCCCTATCGATAGCTTTGGATGTCCGCCACACAACAGATGAATATGATCTCCATCCATTCCCAGCGCTTCCATTTCGATCTCGTACCGTTGTTCTATTGCCTCGCTGGTTTCTTCTATGACCTTTATTACGCCATCATCCAATAGCGCTTTGCGGTACTTGACAGGAAAGACGACGTGGTAATGGATTTGCCACGCACAATAGTACCCTTTTCGCACGCTTTCATTCTTTGCCATGCTCCCATTGTATCCGATTTTTTCCCTGTAGCAAGCTACAGGGAATAGTCAAGTTCAAAAATGAACTTAGTAAGAACGCCCCGACAATGCCGCTCACAATTTGTGCCATAATATTTCCTTTTTTATATTACGGATTTGATTGCCTCAAAACTATATTTCCAGACATTAAAAATATAACGAACAATTAGTACGTCGAAACCGCATAATCTCAAACATAATAATAACACTAATAATCTGTTCATAAAATCTCCCAGGTTTAAGTGTATACTAAAGGCTGTAGATTGTAGGACAATATTTGTAGATTATATTCTATATGGAAATAGATGGCAAGACTATAAAACTACGGATTGAATTTTGTAAGTTAATACGCAAATACCGCCTAAAACTAAAATTAT
>CAYZLU010000238.1:0-4153 GCA_964479285.1 uncultured Planctomycetales bacterium
AACTGCCGGGTTGAGAGGCGCCCACATATTTGATTACCACCTCAGCATAGGTGCTCAAATTAAGAGAAGCCGCGTCATTGCCGGTGTAGCTAATTGTCTGCGGATAAATCTGGCCTTGATCATTAAGGTAGCTGATCTCCATATAATTGCCGTTTAAATCCTCTACCTTGTTGAGCGCCCAACGATAAATACCGCTATTGTTTAAATGCTGCTTGGAATCACTGGTGTTTCCATAATAATACTTAGTCCCCTTTTTATCAGTGATTACCCAATAATCCTTGAAAAATTGAATCTTGGCAAAGGTGCCTTCTGTCTCCATATGATAGAGGCCAGGGAAATCATGATCTGCAACCAAATCCTGTGTTGATCCTGACTGCTGCATTGTGAAAATGTCCCTACTATCATCAAATTGGGGAAACCCTTTTTTTATGGACCGTTGGATAGACCCTAGGTCTAAATTCCAACCTACACCCGCGTTACCCAGTTGCCTTTCAGTAGAATTATAGATCAATGCCAAATTCGGTTGTATGCCCGCACGGCCGGGTGGGACTGCAATGGGAATGCTTAAAGATGCTGAGCCACTGGAAGGTTCTACTTGCACTGATGTAGATTGAACATTGGAAGAAACTCCAGAACTGCTTGAGTTAGTTGCATCATTGGACGCGCTAACTACGTTTTTTCTACCTGCCTCAGCAGATGGTCTTATGTTTTTACTTTTAACGGAATCTGTCGTACCGGAAGAAGTAACGTTCGCAGTGCTATTAGAAGAAGAGCTCGTTGGGCCTATATACCCGGTTGAATTTGTTTCAGCTTTGATTTGACCTACCCCCAAAAAAGTCAGGATAACGCCGATAAACACAATTCTTACAGAATATTTAGCCATATTTCGCTTTCCTTTTATCAAGAAATCAAAACTTTGTAAAAAATTTTTGGGAAGTTGGCAAAAGAATAACATATATTTGATTATATGTCAATAAAATAATCAAAAATCAATGCTTATCTGTCATTAATGCTTAATATTATTGAGTTTATGACAATATATTTTTAATTAAAATACTGTTAATACGCCGCATCAAAAGCGTTTTTGATGTGGTTGATATGAGGCGGATTTTCTTTGTCTTGTACTATGGAGATAACATCAAACCTTGAGAGGACATCCAGGGAATGATATTTAAGCTTTAAATAAAAGGCGGCCATCTGCGTAAGTTTGCGGATTTTCCATGGGGTTACGGCTTCATACGGCTGGCCTTGCCCCAAGGACTGGCGGGTCTTGACTTCGACAAAACAAATTGTTTTGCCGTCCTGCGCGATCAAATCGATTTCGCCTAATTTATTGCGAAAATTCTCTTCTAATATCCGATAACCCAAGGAGCATAAATGCTCCCTGGCCAAGGATTCACCATGACTGCCAAGGGTCTTATTTGACATATGAAAAGCTTAACAAAAGAATGTCAATAAGTAAAACTTTATTTTGATTTATTATCAAATACGGCTTGTTGGTGCAGGACTTGGGTCTCAATGGTATGGCGGAAAATAAGATAATAATACAACATGCAGGCAACGCTGATAAGAACAACGATGACCCCAGACCAAGAAAATTTCTTACTCATAAGCGATCGATGACCATTTGTTTTAAACATTCGACCCAGACAGGATGGACATTAAGGCTTTCCACTAATTGCCAATGCTCTCCCCCATGATCTATAAACAGTTTTTTGTATTCAACACCTATTTCAATGGTGGTCTCAAGGCAATCCGCCACAAATGCCGGAGAAAATGTCAACACTCTTTTGATACCCCGCCCTGCCAATTGCTTGATGACTTCATCTGTATATGGTTTGATCCACGGCGTCCTGCCTAAACGGGATTGAAAACAAATCGTATAATCATCTTTTTTAATGCCTAGAGCCGCGACCAATAAACGAGTCGTCTCAAAACATTGGGCACGGTAGCAATACCGGTTTTTGCCGTGGTATACGGCACAGCAGTCCCCCAGCCGGCAATAACGGTCGCAGGAACTTTTAAGGATTTGGTGCTCAGGCAAACCATGATAACTAAAAAGATAATGGTCAAAACGCTCTTGGGCCACGTATTTCTTGCCAATTTCAACAAATGCCCTTATAAAAAGCGGATGATCAAAGAATTGGCTGATCAAATTGATCTCAGGGACGACCTCCCAACCCTTGAGCACATTCATAACTTCTTCCATTGTCGAACCGCTTGAGGATGAAGCGTATTGCGGATATAAAGGAATGATGATCAATTGCTTAAATCCCTTGTTCTTAAAATGCAATAAGACCGACTTGATGCTCGGGCTTTGGTAACGCATGGCCAATTTCACCTGGAAATCAGCGCCCAAAGCCTGCTGTAAAAGCCCTTCAAGCGCTTGGCTGTAAAATTTCAAGGGAGAGCCTTGAGGGGTCCACAATTCGTGGTAACCTTTAGCAGATTCAGGCGCACGGAAAGGCGCTATGATAAAATTAATAAGCAAAAACCTGCGCCAGAATGGGATGTCTATCACACGGGCATCCATCAAAAATTCACGCAGGTATTTGCGCACATCCGGCACCGAAGGACTTTCAGGGGTGCCTAGATTGATGATTAAAACGCCGGTTTTAAAATTGGACATGGTCAATTATTAAAAAAGACACCCCGCCAATAGCGCGGGGCGTCTTATAAAACAACAACAACTTATTTATGCATCATTTCCATAGGCGATGTCACTACATCCAGCGTCCCATGAACAATCTGCTTTGCCATATAAAAAGTGCCTTTAAGAAAACCACCAGCAAGAGCAAAAGGCAAAAACTTGGCGTTCATGGTTTCTTCCTTCACATTGTCGCTGACCTGTAATGGCGACATAATCACATCCTTAACACCACCTTGAAATTTAGACGCAGTATCAGCAAAAGACGGTACCGCCAACGCTACCACAGCTACAGCAACCAAAATAGAGACCGTACGTTTCATAGAACTCCTCCTTGCCACGCTGGCTGGATCACAGTGGCTTGAACCCCGCTAGATGCGGTGGCTATGTTTAGGGCCATGCAGCTTCCCTCACTTTAAGTATGCCATAGAATACAAGAATATTCCAGGTAGATTGGCATTTCTTAATTTACGCCTACCACTCTAAAGCACCGCCAGTTTGGTACTCGGTGACGCGGGTCTCAAAGAAATTCTTCTCTTTTTTGAGGTCAATGACCTCACTCATCCAAGGAAAGGGGTTACCACTGTTGTATTGGCGCGGAAGGCGGAGCTTTTCCAGGCGGCGGTCCGCGATATATTGCACATATTCGCGTAACATGGCCACGTTCAGCCCCAAAACCCCGCGCGGAAGGCATTCCTGGGCATAATTGCATTCCAATTCTACCGCAGTTTTTATACGCTTGATAAGATAGTCCCTAAACTCCGGGGTCCAGCAATAAGGATTTTCATCAATAATGGTATTGATCAACTCAATACCAAAATTCATATGAATACTTTCATCGCGCAAAATATATTGGATTTGTTCGCAGGTGCCGGGTATACGGTTTTGGCGGCCAAAAGACAAGAGTGTCACAAATCCACTGTAAAAGAAAATGCCTTCAGTAACAACATAGAAGGCCACCAAATTATCAATGAATTTTTGCAAGCCCTGAGGGGTTGATAAATCCACATTTGTATCAACAATGCCATCTGTGCAGCTCATTGAAAACTCATCTTTCGCATAAATGGCCTGGTTCTCACGGTACATATTAAATATTTCAGTTTCATCCAAGGACAACGATTCAACAATGTATTGAAACGTATGCACATGAATGGCTTCCTCAAAGGCCTGGCGCAATAAGTATTGGCGGCATTCAGGGTTGTCCACCATCCTGTAAATAGACAAGACGATATTATTTCCAACCAAGGTCTCTGCGGTCGAGAAAAAACCTAAATTACGTTTGATCACATGGCGCTCATCAGGCGTAAAAGCGTTCACATTTTTCCATTGCTCAATGTCACGCTGCATAGAAACTTCAGTCGGCATCCAATTATTGGCACAAGCATCGAGATAAAAATGCCAGGCCCATTTGTATTTAATGGGCACTAGTTGATTGATATCAACAGTGCGATTGTTAAGGATGATCCGTTTATTATCAGCAGAGACACGCTCACGGGTCATGCGTAT
>CAYZLU010000239.1:0-4151 GCA_964479285.1 uncultured Planctomycetales bacterium
CCCTGCTACTTCTTTGGTCCCATTGACACCTCAAGTCGCAATAATGAGTCCAAGAAGTGGGAGTTCTTTAATCGCTGGTTCTAATATTACTGTCAATGTCATTGCTTTCGAGGCCAATGGGTCTATCAGCAAGGTGGAACTTTATAACGGTTCAACTTTACTTAAAACAGGCAATCAAGGACCTTCTTATTTATTTCACTTTGCTGATGTGCCAGCAGGCAGGTATATTCTGACCGCCAAAGCTTATGACAATAACAACAATGTGGCCACCTCAAGCCCTGATTCAATCATTGTGATAGCTAAATCTGGAAGAAGTATTTTGAAGCCATCAAGATAGTTTAGTTATTTCAGCAAACTCTCTGTTATGCTAGACTTATTGTATTCAAGAATGCTTTTTCATTTTTCGTTTTAAAATTACAAGGAGTTTTTATTTGAGCAATCATTTATCGCCCATCATACTCATGTACCATGGTATTTCTTCTGGCCAGACTATAACTGTTCCCAATGACCGCGAGACAGGTGCCGAATTGTACGATGTTTCCCTTGATGATTTTAAGGCCCAAATGCAGTGGTTAAAAGACAAAGGGTTTGCTCCTGTCCTTTTTGATAATTTCAATGTCAACAAGCAAGCCAACCCTGTGTCCATCACTTTTGATGATGGTGAAATGAATAATTTCCAGTATGCATTGCCCGTCTTGAAAGAACATGGTTGGAAGGCTTATTTTT
Source organism: uncultured Planctomycetales bacterium (assembly GCA_964479285.1). Classification (GTDB taxonomy): domain Bacteria; phylum Omnitrophota; class Gorgyraeia; order Zapsychrales; family Fredricksoniimonadaceae; genus JABDGZ01. The sequence continues at coordinate 727 of CAYZLU010000239.1, forward strand.
TTATTATAGTCAAAAGGATTGGAAGAAAAGGTTACATGGGTTGGGGAGAACTCAAGGAATTACATAAGTCCGGGATGGTGATTGGCTCACACGGCCTAAGCCATGAAATCCTGACCAATTTGTTGGATTCACAAATGGAAGAAGAGTTAAGGGCCTCAAAGCAAAATTTGGAAATAAACTTAGGGGTCCCCATTGAGACAATTTCTATTCCCAGGGGGTTCTGCAATGACAAGGTCATAGAAACTGCCTTTAAACTGGGGTATAAAACAGTGTTTATATCTGAACGGCCCGCACAATTGAAATCAGGGGCTTTGAGCCGTATAGCAATAAAATCGAATTGGTCATTAAGACGTTTTGATTTGGCATTAAATGGGAAGACCCCTGTTATGGAAATAATTGGGAATATAATTATAAAAATTCTTAAAACCCTGCTGCGTGAATCAGGATACAACTGGGTGCGCGGTATAATCATAAAGATGCTTCGATGACCATCCTTTTTTGGGCACTGTTTTTTTCTATTATTTATTGCTATTTTATTTATCCGTTCATTATTTTCTTATTGGCACGCCTTAAATCTGCCCCTGTTTGCAAGGCTTGCATTGAACCGACAGTTTCAATCGTCATTTCTCTTTATAATGAAGAAGATGTCATCGGAGCTAAAATCAATAATCTGCTTGAGATGGATTATCCTACTGAGAAAGTAGAAATTCTCATCGGTTCGGATGGTTCCACCGACCGTACCCATGACATTGTCCGCCAATTTTCAGACAAAAGAATAAACCTCTTTATCAATCCCATTAGGCGCGGGAAAATGGCCACTATTAATGAGCTGGTCCCGAGGGCCAAGAACGAAATAATTTTTTTTACTGATGCCAGGCAAATAATGGACATTGACGCCGTTAGAAAATTGGTAACTAATTTTGCTGATCCTCAAATCGGTTGTGCCAGCGGTGAATTGATCTTTGTTACCAGAGATGGAGGTACTTCCAAGGGCGTAAATTTCTACTGGAATTATGAAAAATTTATCCGCTGCCAGGAAAGCCGTGTCTATTCTATGCTGGGAGCGACAGGAGCTATTTACGCTATCCGAAAAAAGTTGTTTGTTCCTGGGCCTGCCAACATTGTTTTAGACGACATGTATATTCCTTTCAAAATCATCCAACAGGGTTACAGGGCTGTATTTGATGATAGCACACACGCGTATGATGAAGCAGCAGGTGACCCGAGAGAAGAGTACCAGCGAAAAACGAGGACCATTTATGGAAATTATCAAATGTTCTCTATTTTTCCAGGTATGTTCAATCCTTTTAAAAGTCCCATAGCTTGGCCGTTATTTTCCCATAAATTCTTAAGGGTCATCATCCCATTTTTTCTAATTGCTTTGTTTTTTATAAATTTTATGCTGAGTTTTAAACCAGTTTTTTATTTTCTCTGGAAATTACAAATCGTTTTTTATTTGATGGCGTTGGCAGGACATTTGTCCCGTAATAACAATAAAGGGCTTTTTAAATTTGTTTCTAAGGTTTGCTGTGTTCCCTATGTTTTCTGTCTTTTAAATTTTTCAGCTTTTGTAGGCTTTTGGCGCTTTATATTGGCCAAACAGCAATCAACCTGGCAAAAAGCACGTGACATTTGACATGTTTACTTACAATGTCCTTAATAAGGCCCATCAAAAAGAAATTTTAGCGGCCATTTTATTGCTCGCCGCTTATATGCCATCGCTCTGTTGGATGTGGAATAGATGGTTTGCCAATGATTCTTATTATAGCCATGGTATTTTAATCCCACTTGTTTCTCTTTTATTGATATTTAGAAAAAAAGAAGTCCTTGAAAAATTGCCTCCTGAGCCTTCTCCTTGGGGCCTTCGGATATTCCTATTAGGGATTGTCCTTTATTGGGCAAGTGCCATAATGCACGTGTATTTTACTTCGGGTTTTTCCATGCTTATTGTTATGGCCGGTCTTGTCCTTTATTTTTATGGGGAAAAGACATTAAGAGAAATATCATTTCCACTCTTATTTTTGATTTTCATGATACCGCTTCCCATTATAGTCGTGGCCTTTATTTGCTTTAAGTTAAAAATTGTGGCAGCGCAATTGGCCACCTTAATATTGAATTTCATCGGATTACACGCCACACAGCAATCAAGCATTATTAAAATGCGACATAGCTACGTATTAGTGGAGGATTCTTGCGGAGGATTACGGTCTTTAGTTTCACTGACAGCGTTGGGCAGTATTTTTGCGTATCAATTAAAATCAAACGTCGCTAAAAAAATCCTACTTTTCTTGTCTACAATGCCCATTGCAACCATTACTAACACTTTTCGCATCGTATTTCTTTCTGTAGTGGGTGAACTTTGGGGAACAGAATATACCAGAGGGCTTTTGCACAGCCTATCAGGATTCCTGGTATTTGCTTTTGCTTTTATAATGCTATTGGCTCTAAAAAAATTCTTGGAATAAAATCACATGGTCAGCCGTAATTATCTTCTAATCGTTTTTCTGCTGATGATCAGCGTGCCAATCTCCTGGAAATTTTATTTTTTTGATTACCGACGCCAGGACACCATCAATATTAAAGATTTTCCTTTAACCATTGATGATTGGACTTCAAAGGAATTACCTGTGGACAAACCTGATTTGTCTATCATAGAAACAAAAAATGCTTTCTTGCGCTGTTACACCGATAACAGAGGTAGGCATGTTTTTTTATATATCGCTTACTCACAATCAAACCCTAAGGCCACTAATCCTCCTGAAATCCTGTATAATGGGTCTGGTATTTCAATTATTGACAAAGGAAAGAAATACATTACAATAGCGTCCTCTAATCTGACATTTAAGGTAAATTGGTTATTACTTGACAACGACGAAAATCAGCAAATAGCCTACTATTGGTTTAAAGTAGGGCACATTTATACGCAAAGCTATTGGAAGGAGCAAGCTTTAGCTGCTTTTAATAATGTACTGGGGAAAAAAAGAGGCAATGCTTTAATTCGTATTTCAACAGATATAATTAATGGCCACCAGGAAGATGCTGTTAATCTTATTAATGAATTTTCTTGCCTGATTATTCCGCAATTGTTTCAACACCTGCCTTAAATTCCATTTTTTAAGAAAAAGGTCGTTTTTAAACAATTTGTACAAGAATTTATACATCGAAATAGGCATTTATTGAATATTGTCCAAATCAATCGACAATATTTCCATATCAATTCTGTAACATATTGATAATAAATTAGTTAAATTAATTTATAATTTTCTTCTGATTTTTCTCCATTTTTAATGATTTGGCATAAAAATTGCTATTTGTTAATTGTATGGACATATTGATTGAAAAATAAGGGATAACGGAAAATAAAATGAAAAAGTTGATAAAACCTCTAACCATTACCTGTATTAGTCTTGCTTTTATCTCCATTT
>CAYZLU010000240.1:0-4146 GCA_964479285.1 uncultured Planctomycetales bacterium
CACTTTGTGATTTTGGTCCATTTTAAATGACATGGCCGCCCCCACAGCCACAGGAATCATGGCACTCAAAATAGGCGATGCATAAATACCGACAGAAGGGTCTGTTAAATGCGCTGAACCGGCACGCCCATGGCATACCCCGGATTTTCTACCACAAAGTTCATCAAAAAAACCCTGGAAATCGCCGCCTTTGGCCAAATAAGCCGCATGACAGCGATGACCTGTAAATATCTGGTCTTCTGATTGTAATACCATGCTTAAAGCCGCGGCCACTGCCTCCTGACCGATAGATAAATGCGTGGGCGTGCGCATTTGCTGGTCTTTGGAGTAGACCTCCACGATCTTCTCTTCAACTATTCGGATCTTTAACATCACATCCAAAAGTTGTTTTTTTATTTCTGGACTTGTCATAATTAATTAATCGATACCATGTATTTTATATTATAGCAAAGCATGTTTATATACGTTTGTAATATTTTTCCATTATCTGATGTTTGATAAACCCTTACGTTTGGCATGGAACTTGGCCAATTTGTCTTTATTAATGCTTCTTATCCGGGCCGCTGTGCGTGCATTGTGCAACCTTTTTAAGGTCGCGTTCTTGTGCCTGGGATCTTGTCCCAAAGTATGCATACCATCAGTAAGGTCATTCCAAAAAGTTTGCCGCTGGGGGTCTGGATATTGGCCAGGATTGGCCCAAGCTGTTGAAATTAGAGTTAGGAACAAAAAACACACCATAAAGAAACGACGATTCATATGATCCCTTTATTTTGATTTTCCATTCACATTTATATAAACAGAAATAGTACTAAAAACAACCAGCACTATCACAATAAAACCTAACGCATAACCGATTGGCATATGCCAAATATGGTCCGTCAGCATTTTGGCACCAACAAAGACCAAGATTATTCCAAGAGTATAATGCAGATATCGAAACTTATCAATAACAGGAGACAAAATAAAATACATACTCCTTAGTCCCAGAACGGCAAAAATATTAGAAGTATACACAATAAAAGGGTCTTTCGTGATTGCCAATACCGCAGGGATGGAATCCACTGCAAACAACAGATCAACAGTTTCAATTGCAACTAAAACAACAAAAAATATAGAAATTTTTTTTGGGATTAATTTATTCAAAAAACGCAACAAAATATTTTGTCTAAGATCACCGGATTTATTCTTTTTGAAAAAAATCTTAAATCCTGAAAAGACCAATAAAACACCAAATGCGTAAACCACCCAGCTTAAATGCCGCAGCAAGGCCACACCGCCAAGGACAAAAACAGCACGCATCAACTGGGCACCCAGCACACCTAATGATAAAATCTTGTTTTGCTGGGTTGAATCAACCTTAAAATGCGAAAAAATCAAAAAAAACACAAAAAGATTGTCGATACTCAAAGACAATTCAATGACATAGCCCGTAAAGAATTCCAGGGCTTTCTGCTGGCCCTGATAAAAAAAGACCCACGCATTAAACAACAACGCAGCACCGATCCAGGCTGCGCAAACACCGACAGCTTGGGAAAATCTCATCTTTGAAAGACCCCGCTTTTCCCTCCGCTTTTATGCATTAACCGTATGCCTTCAATCAAGATGTCCTGTCCTGTGAATTTCATCATGTCGTAGATCGTTAAACAGGCCGCCGACACCGCACTCAAGGCTTCCATCTCAACACCCGTCTTGCCCGAACATGATACCTGGGAAATCACTTTTACAGTATTTTTAGATTTAAGCACTTCAAAACTGATCGACACTTTTTCCAAAAACAAAGGGTGGCATAAAAGGACCAATGAAGGTGTGTTTTTGGCCGCCATAATGCCTGCGATTTTAGCTGTTTCTAACACATTTCCTTTAGGTGAGCCTTGTTTTAAAAAAACCCTGTATGCTTTAGGAGTAAAAACAACCTTCCCCTCAGCACAGGCCATTCTCTTGGTGACCTGCTTATCACTGATATCAACCATAGACATGAAAATTTACTCCCAATTGCTTAATTTTCTTCGATTTTGTTTCTTAAATGCATTATTTTTTTTATTTTCCAGGATGCGTTCTTTGGCAGACAATGAACGTTTGCGGTCTTGGCGCCGTTTCTTTTCGCGTTTGGCCTGACGAAAAAGACGTTCCTGCTCTTGTCTTTGTTCCAAGGTTTTTCGCAACATTTCCCACGCTTGCTGGCGGTTAAGAAACTGCGTACGGAACTGTTGGCACTTGACAATCACTCCGGTTGGTTTATGCAAAAGAACTACACAGGTAGAGACCTTATTTACATTTTGTCCACCTGGCCCCGAAGAACGCACAAACGATTCTACAACGTCTTCCTTATTTATAATGATTTCTTTTGATAGAGTAGCCCTGACCATTCCTTACCTTTGGTTATTTTTAAACATTTAAGAGGCAGGGATGAAAACGATTTACGTAATCTGTTTAAATTATTCAATGAGATGCCTGAAACCGCCAATAAGCCATTATCTTTAACAAAACTTATGATTTTACGCGCATTCTCTATCAAATCTTCAGTGATCAAATTGGCTGCCACCAAATCATAAGTCTTTGGGGAGCGGTATTTCTTAATATCAGCCCTTTTCACAACAAAATACGATTGATTGGCCTTCATATTATCACGGGCCGCCTGCACACTCAGTTGGCCAATATCGATCCCTAAAACATCATGGGCCCCGTATTTCAAGGCCACAAAAGCTAAAATCCCAGTGCCTGTACCAATGTCCAGGAATGATTTAAATTTACCCTGTTTATTTTCTATCAATTGGGCCATGATCTGGGTGGTTTCATGCAGACCTGTCCCAAAGGACAATAAAGTGTCCATTAAAATATGGCCTCTCCCAGCTTGGGGCCTGTATTTATGCTGATACCATACCGGCACTACGTCTAATTTTTCTGTCAATGCCGATGGTTTCCATTGACTTTTCCAAAGGGTCAACCAATCCTTTGGAAAAAGACGTCGCCTATTGATTTTTACACCAGTTAAATCTAACCGGCCAAAAAGTCTTTCTAATTTCTTGAATTTTGTTTCACGCTCATCAAATAATTCAATGACCCCCTTGCCCTTTAAACAAGAGTTGACCAAATCACTTTCAGCGTAACCCAAATTCAAAAGCACGGCCCGTGCTAAAAATAAACCTTGCTCGTTCTCTGGCAAAATTTGCAATCGATAAATAATTTTAGGAATACGTTCTTGAATTGGTGCCCTAGAATTATTACTCATGATTTAAAACGGATCAAAGAAGGAGCATAATCTTTAGGCGCTTCGAACCCTAAAAGGTTTAACAAGGTTGAAGCAACATTGGCCAGTCCTTGACCTGGGACATTGGCCATTTCGTATTCTCCCTGATAGCCGGAATCGACAATAGTGCATGGCACAGGATTTAAGGAATGCGCTGTGCTGACTTGTTTCTTACCGTTCTTAATGGTATACATTTCATCGGCATTGCCGTGGTCTGCCAAAACAACAGCTATGCCGTTTAATTCACGGACAACCTGCAGCAATTGGGCCACTCCTTCATCCACCGCTTCGACGGAAACGATGATGGCCTCAGGAATACCGGTATGCCCAACCATGTCTCCATTAGGAAAATTAAGACGTCCGAATTTGTACCGGCCGCTTTTCAGGAGTTCAATGGTCTTATTGGTGATCTCATGGGCTTTCATTTTAGGAGCCTGGTCGAATCGTATTTTATCCGAAGGGATTTCAACATAAGTCTCCAACTTTTCATCAATATATCCGGATTTATTACCGTTCCAAAAATAAGTCACATGACCGTATTTTTGGGTCTCTGAAATAGCAAAAGAGGTGATACCGTTAGCGCACATATACGCCCCTACCGGGCCATCTATCTGAGGTGGAGAGACTAAATAATTCTTAGGGATGTGTAAATCCCCATCGTATTCCATCATACCTGCAAAAAGCACATCCGGTGTGCGGACACGGTCAAATTTATCAAAATCATGCCGTTCAAAAGTCATGGACAATTCAATGGCACGGTCACCGCGAAAATTAAAGAATACCACTGAATCACCGTCTTCAATGGTACCCACCGGACTGCCATCATCTTCAATGACAAAGGAATCCAGGTACTGGTCCGTGATCTTGGGATCTTCTTTGTAATAAGTCTCAACAGCTTC
>CAYZLU010000241.1:0-4140 GCA_964479285.1 uncultured Planctomycetales bacterium
CACATAGTAATGTAAGGTGAATTTAATTTATTTTAATAGAATATATTGAGATTTACCATAAGAATGATAAGGAAAATGAAGATAAGGAAAGGATTTTTCAGCACTACAAGAGGTGAAATATGACCAACGATTATGATCAATCACACATAGAGAAGAAATATTTTATCGACGGAAACAAGTACAATTGTCCATTTTGTAATATTAGAAATGTACAGTATGGCATTAAGGAATCAGGAAATTTTCATTGGTCACGTGAAAAAGCATGTTACTTCTTTTTGGTGAAATGCAGTCATTGTTCTTACGTCTCTCTTCATTTAAGTAATTATAATTTATCCACATGTTATCATGGTGACCGCTTCTCAATGCCTCCTAAACAATGTGTTGAAGCTAATGGGACGGCAAAAGACATTCCCATTGTTAAGAATGGGAAAGAGATAAAAGAACTCGATGATATTTTCTTTTACCATCAACCTACAAGTTTTTTTACTATTGATAATCGGGTTCCTGCGATCATACGTGAGCTTATCTCTGAGGCAGAAGGTTGTAGGAAGATGGGATATTTGGTAGGGGCTTCAGGATGTTTAAGAAAGGGTATTTATGAACTTTTAGATTTACAGAAAATTCCTAAAGATGAATTTAATCAAGCTGGAGAAATAGCTGAAATGTCCTATGCTGATAGGATTAAGCAGTTAAAAGGCAAATTCCCAGCCATTGAACCAGATTTTTTTGACATACTTGCTGGTATACAAGGAATGACCAGTGATGCTTTACACGAAGATGGATGGGATAGTTTTGATGCGCCGAAATTAACATTACTTATTGAAACGACGAAAGAAATTTTATATGAAATTTATGTTTTCCCTGATGAGCGAAAGAAAAAGAAGTCAGCGATACAGCAATTGAGAGAAGGTTTTGAGAAAGACAAAGAAGCAAAAGTTGTTGAGGTGAATTAATTAACCATCACAATTAAGAAAGGGGGAAGACGTAAAGGATAAACTGAAGTCTTCTTGGCTTTTAACGTTGGTGTAATTTCTTTATCAATAGTTGGCGGTAGCTCTTAAAAAGAGCATTCGGTTCATACAGTGAAACTGGATGAAGCTCAGTTTTTCGAGCTTCATACCCGACAGGTCGGTGTTTTAAATCCACTCCCCGCCACCACTTTAAACCTTCCAGAAGACATCGTCGTAGCTTTGTTTTTCTAATCAACCATAGACTAGTCGGCAAAACATATGTGTGAGGTTTTTTGTTTTAGCGAGAAATAAAAATATTGACTCTTTTTATTTTTCATGTATAAATAGAAATTATTTCTATTTATAAATTAGGTGCGAAATGACAACATATATTGAAAAATTAAAATCTCAAGGACTCAAATTTACACCTCGACGTCGGGAGATGTTGAATTATTTTATAAAAGAAGGACGTTGTTTAACCCCTGAAGATGTTTGGAATCAATTGAAGAAACATTTTAAGCATATTGGCTTCCCTAGTGTTTATAGGAATTTAGAATCATTCGAGGAATGTGGCATTTTAGTCAAGATTCAAAGGGAAGAGAGGCGTCTTTATTACGCCTTATGTCATAGTCACAGCAATGATCACCATCATCATATTGTGTGTGTAAAATGTGGAAAAGTAGAAGATGTTGATGGATGTGCATTGGCAAGTATGGGGAAAGCGAGTGGTTTTAAAGTGCTGAAGCATTTTGTTCAGCTTGAAGGTCTTTGTCCTAACTGCGTATAGAATTTTTTTTAATTTTTAAACAGAAACTATTTCTGTTTAATTTTTTTAATCAGTAAATAGAAATATTTTCTATTTATAAAAAAGGAGAAGGTTTATGTGGATATGGTTTTTGGCAGGTTTTTTGTGTTTATTCTCTATTAATGGTCATGCGGATAACACATCATCAACGCAACTTAATGAAGTGGATGTCATTGGGAAATTAGATCAGGCCCGTAATAGTATCGTTCCAAGCCTTGGTGCGACCGATTACAACATTACCAGTGAACAGATGGATGCCCAAAGTCAGGGTGATAACGCATCATTTAATCAGGTCATTTTAAGAACCCCAGGGGCCGCTCAAGATTCTTTCGGGCAATTGCACATCCGTGGAGAACATGCCAATTTGCAGTATCGCATTAATGATGTTTTATTGCCAGAAGGGGTCACTGGTTTTGGTCAAGAACTCGACCCCAGATTCATTGATAATGTTTCTCTAATTGATGGATCACTTCCCGCTCAATATGGCTTTCATACAGCAGGGGTTATAGATATACATACCAAAAGTGGAGCATTTACTAACGGAGGTAATGTTTCCATCTATGGGGGAAGCCACGATACGATCAATCCAAGCATTAGTTATGGGGGGTCTCAAAAAGGAGGTATCAACTATTTTGTTACTTCCAGTTATTTGGAGAATGACCTGGGTATTGAAAATACTACCAAAGGAGCATCAACTATACATGACCAGACTCAACAGGGCAAAATGTTTACCTATGTGTCCAAGGTAATTGATGATACCAGCCGAATCAACTTTATGCTCAACGCTTCGCATAGCGATTTTCAAATACCCAATAGTCCTGGTGGGACGACCTTTTTTGATTCCAATGGCGTACCAAACCCTGGTTTTCCCGTCGTATATTCTGCCAATGTGAATGATAATCAATCAGAACAGAATTATTATGGGATTGTTGCTTATCAAAAGGCTTTAGATCAGCTCAATTTTCAGGTATCTGCTTTTACTCGTTTTAGCGAGGTTTATTACAAGCCAGATATTGTAGGTGATCTTGATTATAACGGCATTGCGACACGAACTAATGACAGCATATTTACCAATGGACTTGAGTTGGATGGTAGTTATGTATTAAACGATAACCACACCTTACGTGCTGGCTCAATGATTACGATTAGCCAAGCTATTAACGAAAACAACTCTCTTGTATTTCCACTTGATGGCGAAGGGAATCCTACCTTACCTTTAACTTCCGTTGTTGATAATCAGCGTAAGCAGGGGGAACTTTATGGCCTCTATCTTCAAGATGAATGGAAGGTCACAGAACCCTTGACGATTAATTTTGGAGGTCGTTTTGATCAGTCTTATCAATACCTTAATGAGTATCAATTCAGCCCTCGGATTAATGCTGTTTATAAGGTTGATAAGGATACTACTGTTCATGGCGGGTATTCTCGTTATTTTACACCTCCACCGCTTGAATTGGAGCAAGGAGGAGACCCTCATCTTTACGATAATACCAGTAATGCTTTGGAAGTGACGGATAGTTCACCTGTCAAAGCTGAACGTGCTAATTATTTCGATGCAGGTATAACACATGATTTTTCGCCAGAATTACATATAGGTTTAGATGGTTATTACAAAGACGCTCATAATCAACTGGATGAGGGGCAATTTGGTGCGGCACCTATTTTCGTGCCATTTAATTTTGAAAAAGGTAGGGTCTATGGGAGTGAACTTACGATCAATTATAAAGAGGGAGGATTTACTGCTTATAGCAATTTTGCCTACAGTCGTGCCTTTGGGAAGAAAATTACCTCCGCCCAGTTTAACTTTGGCCAAGATGAGTTGGATTATATTGCTTCACACTGGACTCATTTGGATCATGATCAGACCCTTACTGGTTCGGCAGGTATTGCCTATGAGTTTAATGGTTTATCAATCTCCGAATTAAACAAAACAAAGTTCTACGCAGATATTATTTACGGCAGTGGTTTACGTAAAGGGTTTGCCAGTACAGAACACACAGGGTTTTATAATCCACTTAATTTAGGTATAGAGCATACCTTTCATTTGCCCAGTTTCCCTGAATTTAAGCTTCGATTCGATATTGTTAATATCTTTGATGAGGTTTATGAATTACGGGATGGTACAGGTGTTGGTGTAGGCGCACCACAATTTGGTCAGCGACGTGGATATTATGGTGGTTTCTCAATGAATTTTTAACCAGGGAGGTTTAAATGTTTAATTTCTTCTTAAAAGGAGGGCCTATCATGTGGCCACTCTTTATCACATCGTTAACAGCATTAAGTGTTGTGATAGAACGGTTTTTATTTTTGCTTCGTGAGAAGAAATGTAGGAAACCTGAGATTGTTGAGAAGATTCTTTCTGAAGTTGAGGGTGGAAACATTGAA
>CAYZLU010000242.1:0-4134 GCA_964479285.1 uncultured Planctomycetales bacterium
TAAACAATTACAGAAAATTTATAACTGACTGATAATTTTTTGGGTAGAGTTTATTTCAGCTTCTACAAGGTCCAAGTCATGCTGGAGGATAAGGCTCAAAATTTTCGTTTTTGCTGCTGATTGGAGTATGGTTAATTCTTTTTTTACCTTTTTTAGGAGAGTAAACCTGACTTTAAGCCGGCGTTTGGCCATGCTTTTATCTACTAAAGGCAAAAAATAGAAAGCCAAATCGATTTGAAAAAAAGGGCGTTCTACAGACAAAAAACTATGTTCAATAAGTTCATCAAATTTCTTTCTGCCTTTAGGAGTGATGCGGTACACATATTTCTCAGGAAAATGACCTTCACGTCGAGCAACTTCCTTCTCGATCAAACCGGTACTTTCCATTTTTTGAAGAGGATAATAGATAGACTTGATTTGCAACCCTATGTTAGGGTTCAGATCTTCCTCCAGTTGAAGCTTGATCTCATAGCCGTGTTTAGGGCCTTCAACTAATAAACCTAAAAAAAGCAATTCATTTTCAATCATGGAGCAGGTGTCGTCGTATTTTGATCTGTTTTAGGCAGCTCGGAAGGTTCCGGAGGATCAGGCGGCAAGTAACCAAATGCGATGTCTAACCCATGAAACAAACCTTTTGCTACTTTACGTTTAGCATTGGTACTTAAAGAGGAAATTTCAATACGGGTTTGAACATCTGAAAGTTCATCAAAAAAGACCCCAATTTCAGTGGTGTTAACGGAACCTTGGACCCCCATTACCACCATATACCCTTTGATCTCATCCTTCTTAAATATTACCCAATGTTTTTTACCTGCGACAGCAATGGCGCTGCGCACGCAATCCCAATATGGTTTATCATAGGTCTTGGTAATGGCTTTGTCACGGGCTTCTTCTAAAGCCCTGGTCGATGATCCCCAAAGGGTTTTGGCAACTTCAACGCTGTTATCCATCCCATGGTCCAGGGAAGCACAAGATGAAAATAAAAGGACGAACATTAAAAGAATGAGATTGCTTCGCTTCGCTCGCAATGACAGACCTTCCGATTTCATCTAGATAAACCTCATTTAGAACCGTTTTGTTGTTCGCGGGCTTTTAAATCTTCGTATTCACGCTCAAGACTTGCCAGACGTGAACGGTTCTTTTCTAATTCAAATTGGACCAACTGGTCCTTTTTGATCAATTCTTCATTTTGTAATTTGACCTGTTCTACCATCCCCTCCAGCCGGTTCTTGACCTTGGATAAATGTTCATTGGCCACTTGCACCGAGTTGACTTTCTTTAAGAAATCTTCCAGTTGGTTCTTATAGTTAAAACTGACACGCTCCAAACCACTGGACTGTGCCCTTGCCTTGATCAATTCATACTGCAAAAGATCATTCTTTTCAATCAAATGGGTGTTAAGTTCACGTAATTTTTGATGGACCCTTTCCAAGTCCTCATATTTCTGCTTTAGTTGCGTCTGCTCCGCCTTTAAAGACTCGAGCTCATGACGAAGCCCTTCATCAGGGTCAGGTCTTGGGGCTGACAACAAAATTTCCTTCTCTTTATTTAATTCAATGACCGTTGCGTTTGCGCGGCTGATCTCTTCTCCCATTTGAATTTTAAAAGCAGCCATTTGTTCCTCTAAAAGACAAACCTTCGCATTGGTGGATTCCAATTGGGATTGGAGAGTAGTATTTTCACTATTTAGGCTTAAGGCTTCTTTCTGCAGCTCGATCAATTTTTGCTGGGCTTTTTCTAAATTGGCTTGTTGGACCTTAAGCGATTCATTTTCATTAGTCAACGCCTCGATCATTTGTTTGGCTTCAATTGATTGCCCTTCTGCCTTTATTGAAATGGTGCGTAATTCATTTTCAAGCTCTTGAGCACGTTTTTTATAGACATCATCCTCTAAAGATGTTTTTAAAACTTCTGTTGGCAGGGACATCTTGGGCACAAATACAGGGAGAATTTCAGATTCATCCTTGGAAACCTGGGGGATTTGCGGTTTAAGCAACCCTGCCCTCACACCCTGTTGGTCGGAAGACAATTCTTTCTTTAATTGGGCCAAATCAGTCAAAGGAACAACTTTTTCTTCCTCATTCTTCCGACCCTCTTTACCCAACATAAAAAACAAAACACCAATAACAGCCAGAGAGATCAATACCACCGAACCTATAATAACATAAAGGACCATAAGTAAATCCTTCCTGGGGAATTTTACCGCCCCCTATCACGTATTTATTTACCAGCAGCTCTTAGTTGACAAATAACCGCAATAATCTTTGACCGCATTTTCCAGAGAAGTAAAGGCTTTTGTATATCCAACTTTTCGTAATTTTGCCATGTCTGCCTGGGTAAAATATTGATAACGCCCCCGTAAAACTTCCGGCATTTCCACATATTCGATATTCGGCCCGCGTCCAACAGCAGAAAATAATGCGTAAGCCAAATCATTCCATGTTCGCGCCCGGCCAGTGCCCAAATTAAAGATCCCATTAATGGCGGGATGTTCCATAAAAAACATGACAACGTCAACAGCGTCTTTTACATAAATAAAATCACGCATTTGTTCGCCGTCTTTATATTTAGGATTATATGATTTAAAAAGAGACATTCTACCTTCAACTGTCACACGTTCATAAGCCTTGGAAACGATACTCTTCATATCACCTTTATGGTACTCATTAGGCCCGAATACATTAAAAAATTTCAACCCAACCATTTTGTCCTGAAAACCATGGTCCAAGACCCATTCATCAAATTTTTGTTTGGATTCCCCGTAAAGATTCAAGGGCTTTAAGCCAGGGACCAGAGACTCTTCATCGCTATACCCTGATTTACCGTCACCATAGGTCGCTGCGGAAGAAGCATAGACCAATCGAGCATTGTTCTTTAAAGCCCATTGGGCCACGCCACAAGTGTATTCAAAATTGTTTTTCTCAAAATAATCGGCATCCTGCATCGTGGTTGAAGAACAAGCTCCCATGTGCAAAATGCATTCTACGTCAAAATCAAATTGGTCACGTTTGAGGAGTTTTAAGTATTCTCCCTTGTCGTAATAACGTTGGTAACGTTTGGCAGCCAAATTCATTTTTTTGGGGTCATTCTCCCCGTTTAAATCATCCACCACGATCAAATCCTGCCTGCCACGGCTATTTAACTCCGCCACCAGGCAAGAACCGATAAAACCTGCGGCACCCGTCACCACTATCACACTCGTACTCCTTGAAAAAATTCGTTAAATCACACTATAAACCGGGTTTGATGCTGTGATCCAATAAAATGGGCAATGGCCACACCAATTTGGTACGCCACAGTTTTAGGATCTTGGGTTTTAAGATCAATCGCAATGGAAGTTTGAAACAAGAATACCTTTTCCCCAGTTTCACGAAGCCAAATATCACCGTCAACCGATAAATAAACTTGGTTTCTACGAAGTTTTAAGTTAGAAACATGCCCTTCACGCCCATAATTCTCGATATAACCTTCTAAAAAATAATCCGGGTCCTTTAGATCATCTGTTTTAACGGTAAAATGTGTGTCATCTCCCGGCAAAACGTCTTTAACCCCCTTGATCATCATCATGGACAACTGGTCAGTTTCATCATTGGCCGCGGCCCCAGGGCCTGGTTTAAATGAACCTAATACCAATGTCCCACCTTTTGCAAAAACGGATGGATCGACAACAGAACCCGTGATCACGGGTGTTGCGTCTAAAAAATCGGATACAATTATTTTTTTGGACGATGAACAACCGCAAATAAAGAGAATTATAATTAAAAATGAAAGGTATTTGGGCACTTGAGGAATATTAACACAGTGGGGCTTGGTGCTCAAGAAATTTTAGGAGTTTAAAGGTCGATCACAGAAAGATCAATAGATTCCACTGGGCGGCACAAATAATACCCTTGGCCTGCATCAACACCCAGATCAATGAGGGCCTCAAAATCTCTTTTATTTTCTATGCCTTCCGCAACGCAGATGATGTGGTTTTCCCTGCAAAATGCCACAAAAAGTTTAACAATGCTGTTTTTATATAAATCTACACTCACGCCGTTGACAATATGCCTGTCCAACTTGATTGCTTCCGGTCTTATTTCTATGATAGACTCCAGGCTGGAATAGCCTGAACCCAGATCATCTACCGCTATT
>CAYZLU010000243.1:0-4129 GCA_964479285.1 uncultured Planctomycetales bacterium
GTCAAAGAAGTGGCCACAGAGCCTAATTATGACGAAGTCCTTCAAGCTGTCAAAGGCGATGCCTGTGGCTGTGGACACAATCATTAATAAATGACTTTGTCATCCCCGAATGTTTTTATCGGGGATCCAGGGCATGAATGAACTAGATTCCCGCTTTCGCGGGAATTACAGTCAATAAAAAATATTAAGGAGACAAGTATGGCATATACCTTACCACCGTTAGCATATCCGTACAATGCCCTGGAACCGCATATTGATGCGCGTACCATGGAAATTCACCATACCAAGCACCATCAAGCCTACATCAATAATGTCAACAATGCCATCAAGGGAAAGGCAGATTTGGAAAGCAAATCCGTCGAGGATTTGATCGCCAATATGAATGCCATTCCGGAAGATATACGCAATGTTGTGCGTAATAATGGCGGCGGTCATGCCAACCACACATTTTTCTGGACCATCATCGGGCCCAAGGCTGGTGGACAGCCGCAGGGAAATGTGGCAGCGGCGATCAATCAGGCTTTTGGGTCTTTTGATGCCTTCAAAGAAAAATTTGCCCAAGCAGCGGCCACCCGTTTTGGCAGTGGCTGGGCCTGGGTCTCTGTCAGCAAGGCAGGGCAATTGGAGATTTCTTCCACGCCCAACCAGGACAGTCCTTTGATGGAAGGAAAAACCCCCATTTTAGGCATTGATGTTTGGGAGCATGCTTATTATCTGCATTATCAAAACCGCCGTCCTGATTATGTTGCGGCTTTTTGGAATGTTGTCAACTGGCAGGAAGTGGAAAAGCGTTTTAACGCGGTCAAAAAATAATCACCATTTTGCCGGCAAGGTGCCTGTTTTATTTTTTCCGACGGGCCTGTGCCGGCAAAATGGCCAAAAAATCTGAAAAAGACATTGACTTAGGTTCTCTATCAAACTACCATATATAGTATTACATCGATTAATCAAACGCATATATAGTGTTTTTTATTGTTTTTCCCGCAACACATTTTCTGGTATTTTTTAATATTGGGTAAAGATTTGGTTTAATTTTTATTATCACTATTTTTTTAGGAGGATAGGCCGGATGTCTCAAGAAACTGCCGCCAATTTCGACATTAAAGTCCAGAAACGCAATGGTCAAATCATTGAATTTATCCCCATCCGCATCACTCATGCGGTCGCTAATTCTTTTAAAGAACAGATTGGTCTTCCGCGCGAGTCTGAACTCAGTGAAGAGGTCATGAGAAATGCCCAAAAAGTCACTGATTGCGTTGTGGCAGTGCTTAAAGAGCGTGGGATCCAGCGTCCTTTCTTAACAGTTGAAGAGATCCAGGATGAAGTGATCCGTCAGTTATATGAAAACGGGCATAAGGAGGTTGGTGAGCGATATGCCAGTTATCGCCGTTACCACTCTGAACGTCGTAAATTATTTGAATTATATTCGGTCATTAAACGCGACGGCAAGGTGGTTTCTTTTAAGCAGGAGAAAATCGCTTTGGCCATTGCCAAGGCACTGATCGCCCAAAACAAGGGTGTTTATAATGAAATTTTGATCGAAAAAGCCCAGGAGCTTACCGAAAAAGTCGTTTCTGAAATCCGTACCCGTTGGCCGGATGGTAAATCTATCCATATTGAAGAAGTACAGGACATTGCTGAAAAAGTGATCATGGCCGCAGGGTATCATGAGGTGGCCAAGCGCTACATCATTTATAGAGAAGACCGTGCCAAAGCCCGGCGTAATCGTGGTCAGGTCCAGGTGGAAGAATCTATTGAATGGGTCAAGAATTTGACCATCAAAAATGAAAAGGGCGCTGAACGTCCCATTGATCTGGATGAAGTGCGTTTTAGGTTTGAAACTTGCTGCAAAAACCTGGCAGATGTATCAGTGGACAAACTTTTTAAAGAGGCTGTTAAAAATTATTTTAATGGCATGACAGAGCGGCAGGTGTTCCAGGCCAATGTCATGGCGGCGCGTTCTTTTATTGAAAAAGAACCAAACTACGGGTTTGTGGCAGCGCGTTTATTGCTGTTAATGGAATACCAGGAAGCTTTGGGGGCTGAAGTCTCGTTTGAACGCATGCGGGCTGAATATCCGGATTATTTGGCGACCTATATTCAAAACGGTATTCACTATGAATTGTTAGACCCTTCTTTAAAGTCTTTTGATCTCAAATTTTTGGGGAAGGCCATTGTGCCGGAGCGCGATTTTATATTCCGGTATATGGGATTGCAGACCTTATATGACCGTTATTTTATCCATTGGGAAGACCGCCGTATTGAATTGCCCCAAATTTTCTGGATGCGGGTATCCATGGGGCTGGCTGTCAATGAAGGGCCAAAGAAAAATGAAAAGGCCATTGAGTTTTACAATGTCCTTTCTACTTTTCGTTTCATGTCGTCTACTCCGACGCTGTTTAATTCTGGCACTCGCCATCCGCAATTATCGTCCTGTTTTTTGACCACCATTGAAGATGACTTGCTCCATATTTTTAAATGCATCCAGGACGATGCCATGTTGTCTAAATGGAGCGGGGGCTTAGGCAATGATTGGACCAGTGTGCGGGCCATGGGCAGCCGCATTAAAGGTACAAATGGCAAAAGCCAGGGTATCATCCCGTTTTTAAAAGTGGCTAATGACACGGCCCTGGCTGTTAATCAGGGCGGCAAACGCCAGGGGGCGATGTGTGCTTATCTGGAGGTTTGGCATTTGGATATTGAAGATTTTCTTGAATTGCGCAAAAACACCGGTGATGAACGCCGTCGTACGCATGACATGCATACAGCCAGCTGGATACCTGACTTGTTTATGAAACGGGTCAAGTTAAACGCAGACTGGACGTTGTTTACGCCATCCGAGACCCCGGACCTTCATCACATTTACGGCCACGCTTTTGAGCGGCGCTACGAAGAATATGAACAATTGGCCCAAGAGGGGAAAATCAAGAATTTCAAGACGATTTCAGCGGTGCAATTATGGCGAAAAATGCTTGGCATGGTTTTTGAAACAGGGCATCCCTGGATCACCTGGAAGGACCCTTCGAATGTACGTTCTCCCCAGGACCACGCAGGGGTGGTGCACAGCTCGAATTTATGCACGGAGATATTATTAAACACTTCCAAAGATGAGACAGCCGTGTGTAATTTAGGTTCTGTTAATCTTGCCGCCCATGTCACTGATAAAGGTATTCTTAATGAGAAACTGAAAGAGACAATCACAACCGCGGTCCGTATGTTGGACAATGTTATTGACATCAATTATTATCCCACTGTTGAATCCAAGGCGGCCAATCAACGTCACCGGCCCGTAGGTTTAGGTATCATGGGTTTTCAGGATGCTTTGTACCGGCTTAATTTCAGCTATGCTTCCCAGGAAGCGGTAGATTTTGCCGATGAAAGTATGGAAGCAGTTTCTTATTACGCTTTACATGCTTCGGTGGAACTGGCGCGTGAACGCGGTGTCTATTCAAGTTATAAGGGTTCTAAATGGGAGCGTGGGTTTTTACCCATTGATACGATCGAACTTTTAGAAAAAGAACGGGGCGGGTATTTGGACATGGACCGCACGGCGCGCATGGATTGGTCGCCGCTGCGTTCGGCCATCAAGCAGGCAGGTTTGCGCAATAGCCTCGTCATGGCCATTGCTCCGACGGCAACAATTGGAAACATCACTGGTGTCACCCAGTCCATTGAGCCTATGTACAAGAATGTCTTTGTCAAAAGCAATCTTTCCGGTGAATTTACGGTCATCAATGAATGTTTGGTTGAAGACCTCAAGAAACTGGGCATTTGGGACCAGGAAATGATTGATGATTTGAAATATTTCGACGGCAGTGTACAGGAAATTACACGCGTTCCTGGATCTCTTAAGGCCAAATACGCCACTGCGTTTGAAATTGATTACGAATGGATCATCGAGGCTGCCAGCCGACGCCAGAAGTGGATTGACATGGGCCAGTCCTTAAACCTGTACCAGGCCAAGCCCAGCGGCAAGAAGATCAGCGATATGTATATGTACGCTTGGGAAAAGGGCCTGAAAACCACGTATTATTTGCGGTCGATGGGTGCGACCCGTATTGAAAAAAGCACCCTGGACATCAATAAATATGCTAACGTAGTAGGTCAGCGCCAACGCGATGAAAAGGGC
>CAYZLU010000244.1:0-4100 GCA_964479285.1 uncultured Planctomycetales bacterium
TGATTACCGCTGGTATCAATGACATGCCGAGTGCGTAAACTACATTTTATATTTTTTCCATAATGGTCAATGGTCACATCAAAGCCTTCACCATCATTATATAAATTTCTGACCAGAGCTCCTTCATAAACCGTAACACCTGTTGCCTTTACGCAATTTGATAATAATGTATCCAGTAACTGTCGACTAACCCCTAAAGCTTGTCCTTCGATCGGCATGATAGTTGAAGCACCCTTGGAAGCCGTAATTATTGATTGCTCGACAATACAAGCCCCTTGTTCCAATAGCTTTGACCATATTCCCAAATCAGATAACAATGCTTTATTTTCTGGGCCTATAAAACCACCACAAGTTTTGTGCCGAGGGAAGGTCGATTTATCAATAATAACAACACGCCAACCGCGTTTGGCCAAAGTAGCGGCACATGATGTCCCTGCTGGACCAGCTCCAATAATTAATGCGTCAACTGTTGTCATAAGTTTTTGGCTTAGTAACAAATACAATCGTGTATTGCACAATGACCTCATCCCTTACGCGAATAATGCCTAAAACACTCGGGGGCTTAAGACCATAATCTTTTAAATGTATGAGCATACGGCCTTGACACACCAAGGAATTTTGATCCATATGTCCTTTTGATAACAGCGTCACAGGATGGGAAATATTATGAATTGTCATGGTGCCTGAAAATATGATATCGCCATCCTGATGATTTAAAACATTGGCGATATCTGTATTATCGAAAGTAAAACGAATATTGGCATACCGAGATAAGTCAAACATTTGGTACATATTGTTATCGCGAGCCTTATTATCTGTTGTTAAACCAGCCACACCTACATCAACAAGCCCTTTTATGGAATTCAACTGTTGTTCAAAACCTCCAGATAATTCACGCGCTTGACCATTGACCTCATGAAGGGTCGAGTGCAGGAGGAATCCTACATTACTTTTCTTTAGGTTAATCTGCCATTGTTGATCCGCTTGGGCTACCCCTCCCATAAATACAACCAATATGCATAAAGCAATCTCGAAAAATTGACGCATAAAAATCCTCCTCTGAATTGATGAACTGTTACAGTTTATCAAGATCATGGAAGCTTAAGATAGATGGAAATGATTATGAAGACGCAAATCAAGGAAGAAAATTGCAATTGCAGACTAAAAGTCTGCAAAATATTGCAGGGAGGCAATTAAAGGCCGTATTTTTTGAGTTTATACCAGAGATTACGTTCAGAAATTCCGAGTAGGTGTGCGGCTTCTACTTTCACATCATGAGCGGCATTGAGGGCTTTTTGGATGGCTTCTTTTTCTTTTAAATCTATTTGAGATTGTAGGCCAAAATCATTTGAAGGGGACGCCTTGAGGGCGGACACTTTCCCCATAGCATTTTTTACAGATTGAACAAGCTCCTCGACACTAAATGGTTTTCGGATATAATCACAAGCTCCATGCTTTAAGGTTTTAACAGCGGTATCCACATCCGCGTGTGCGGTAGTCACGACGATTGGTAATTTAATTCCCAAACGTTCCATTTCATAAATAAGCTCTACCCCATCCATAATCGGCATCCGTATATCAGTGACAACGACATCAATCTTTTTATCAAATAAGAATTTCAATGCTTCCTGCCCATTAGATGCCGTCAAAACATTAAACCCATGTTCAGGCAACCCCAATCGCAAAACACGCAGCAGACGAGGCTCATCATCAACAATTAACATTTCAAGCATATTATGTCCCCATAGGTAAATATATTGAAAAAGCAGTCCCGTGAGGAGGGGGACTGCTGACTTCAATTCTTCCCCCGTGATCCTCTATAATGCGTTTGACAACCGTTAACCCAATTCCAAAACCATACGGTTTAGTCGTGTACATCATGTCGAATATTCTTTGTTTTTCTTGTGTATCTAGCCCACTTCCATAATCCCGTACCTGCAACATAAGCTCCCGTCCAATGACCATCATCGCGATTTCAATGGTATTATTCTTGACGGAGGCTTCAATGGCGTTAAGCAATAAATTCATCAAAACCTGCTTAATCGCCTCTGGATGACAAGGTAATAAAACACCGGACGCTTTATTATAAACATCCAGCCGTAAATCTGCTGTACGGATTTTTGAGGTAAACAATTCCGTCACCCTCAAAACTAAGGCTGAAATATCTGTTGGGACCTTGGGTTTATTATCACTACGGCGTAGATGCAACAAGTCCGTGAGCAATCCATCAACCCGTTCTACTTCTGATGATATATCATTAGCTAAAGCAACAACCTCTCCCGTAGAACGCTTAGCAATAACACTGGCAGCACTTTTGACTATTCCTAATGGATTACGGATTTCATGCGCCAGTTGCTGAACTAACGTGACAGAGGCTATTTGCCGTTCTTGCTCCATTAACTGTTTTGTTTGTCTTTGAAGTACCTTAATACTATAGGCACCAATACCCAAAAGAAGAAAAGCTACTATTGAAATAAAATATACACCCCCTCTTTGTACTTTATTACGGGCCTTTTTGGCTTTTGTTAAAGAATCCTGAATGCTTTTAAAATAAAACTGACGTAATGGATGACTTTCATCCTGTAATTGATTAAGCGAATAAATTAATGATTCTGTCGTTTTAATGGTGGGCTTGGGATGTAAAGTTGCAATTGCTTTAGTCAAATCAAAAAAAGCTAGACGTGCCGGGCCAAGTAATTGGGCCTCCTGTTTCTCATGGGTGAGTAAATCTTCCCTTTTCTCTTCTTCTTTCTCATTACGAGCCCAAGACGACAATATTTGGGTTATTTCATCAGATTTTGATTTTAATTGAGAGACTGGCAATATCCCCGCTTGCCATGCGCTGATATCCGTCGAAATTTCTTTAAGAACGTCTTCTGCAAAAACCATCCGTTGATACTCTTCCCATTCATCCTCAAATTGAAGCTGATAAAGACGGATTCCATCAAGATAATGAAGGCCAACTCCCCCGGCTATGGCAATAACTAGTCCAAGAATTACAAACGCCCATGTAATTTTGTGAGTTAATTTTAGATAATATGATTTCACTTGTTTTTTACCGTTTTCCCCAAAAATAAAGCAATAAATAATCCTTCTGCAATCATAGCCGCAACGCCCAAGGGCTCGAACCATGCATCTGGTTCAGCTGGAATGAAAGGCAATCCCACGGTTCTACTGGCTATATAACCACCAAATGAACCTACGGCAATCATAAGCCCAAGATTCCAGCCCCAATTATGCTTATGATAAATACCGTAAGCAGCAATTGATGCAGCAACTCCGTTGGCATAGAAAAGCCAACCCTTATAAACAGCATCACTAAAGCTATCTTTCGCATCAATAACGTGAATGAGACCAATAATCAAAACTAATACTACTCCAAACCACAGCAAAACCGTTGATGATTTATTCATACAGGTCTCTTTCTTTTATAAAATAACATTTAGATCTGCTTGTTAAAATTCAAACAATTTAACCTATTATAGATATTATTATGTACTAAATAAACTCTATATTTAATGCCCATTAACTAATGCTTGATGTCCAAAAAACCAGCCAATGGCTACAAAAATTATGGCTATAAGGACACCTCCGATAGCTCCCCAAATTATCTTTTTAATATTGATATTATTAGGCTGATATTGTTCAGCAATCTCCTGCACTTGTGGAAACGAATCATTCCGGGGAGATTTATTGGAAGATTTTCTAGATTTCTTCACTGGTTATTAAGGATTTAATTCGAGTTAATTTATTTGATACGTCTATTAAATCATAAATAAAATAATGACTATGATAAAATCATAAAACCGGACAAAAAGTAAGGAAAATAATTGCAGATGTTACTATTAAATCCTGCAAAATTTTGCAGTATGAATTGCCTCTAAACAAAATCCGTAAGATCTTTGGTAGGGAACGCCGCACGCAAGGCATTGAGAACTGCAATAACATCGATAATCACCGCACCAGCGGCCTCAGATGTAATATCGCTATTTTGGCCAAAGGCAATTCCAACGGTGGCCGCCGTTAATGCTGGAGCATCATTAATCCCATCGCCCAAATAAATTGTTGGCCCCTGTAAAGTTTCCTTTCGAACAATATCA
>CAYZLU010000245.1:0-4082 GCA_964479285.1 uncultured Planctomycetales bacterium
AAAGGTAAAATTAGAATTACCTTGGAGTCTAAAGATAGCTTCACTAAACTATTTGCTCGCATCACACGTCTGGCAACAGGACCACAACGGCTTCACACATCAGGATCCTGGTTTTATCGACCATGTTATCAACAAGAAGGCTGATATCGTGCGCGTTTACCTTCCGCCAGATGCTAATTGTCTTCTATCGGTTTTTGATCATTGCCTGCGCAGCAGACACTATGTAAATGTTGTGGTAGCAGGGAAACATGCATTGCCCCAATGGCTGACCATGGAAGAGGCAGTTGTCCATTGCACAGAAGGAATAGGTATTTGGCAATGGGCCAGCAACGACCAAGGCACAGAACCTGATGTTGTCATGGCCTGTTGCGGAGATACGCCTACACTGGAAATATTGGCGGCTGTTTCTATTCTTCGTCAACATCTACCCGAGTTGAAAATACGGGTAATTAATGTCGTTGATCTCATGAAGTTGCAGTCTGCGAGTGAGCATCCGCATGGACTGAGTGAAACAGATTATGATTCGTTATTCACCAAAGATAAGCATATTATTTTTGGCTATCATGGATATCCCTGGCTGATCCACCGTCTGACATATCGCCGGACCAATCATAACCTACATGTCCGTGGGTACAAAGAAGAGGGTACAATTACTACGGCTTTTGACATGAGAGTACAGAATGACCTGGATCGATTTCATCTGGTACAAGACGTGATTGATCGCCTGCCGCATTTGGGTGCCAAGGGATCTTATCTTAAGCAGATGATGCAAGACAAGCTCATTGAGCACAAACATTATATTGATGAACATGGTGAAGACTTGCCAGAAATCCGTAATTGGAAGTGGGCGAATATTAAATGAAATCCCAAGAACTCATTAACACTTCACAAAAGCTGATGGCAGATAACAAAGGTTTGCTTGCGATGGATGAAAGTAATCCAACCTGCAACAAACGATTTGCCAAATTGGGAATTCCTCAAAACGAGGAAACCCGAAGATCTTATCGTGAGTTGATTATAACTACACCTGGTCTTGGCGAATGCATTAGTGGGGTGATCTTATACGATGAAACAATCCGGCAGAATAAGAAAGATGGGACTTCTTTTATGAAAGTCATCGTTGATGCAGGAATCATACCTGGCATCAAGGTTGACATAGGGGCAAAGGACATGGCTCTCCAACCTGGAGAAAAAATAACCGAAGGTCTGGATGGGTTACGCGAGCGTCTCAAGGAATACAACCAGATGGGTGCTCGGTTTGCCAAGTGGCGTGCAGTTCTTGTCGTTGGCAATGGAATCCCAAGTCGTGCTTGCATTGAGGCTAACGCACAGTCTTTGGCTCGTTATGCTGCGTTGTGCCAGGAAGCAGGTCTTGTCCCTATCGTTGAGTCAGAAGTTCTTATGGACGGCGATCATACTCTGGAGCGTTGCCATCAACTAACAGAGAAAGTTCTGCGAACGGTTTTCGATCAACTTTACGAACAACGAGTGATGCTAGAGGGGATCATTCTTAAACCCAACATGGTAGTTCCAGGGTTATCTTGCTCCGCCCAAGAATCTGTGGATGAGGTAGCTGATACCACCGTGAAATGTTTCTTAAGAGTTGTCCCTGCCGCTGTGAGGGGAATAGCGTTCTTATCAGGAGGCCAATCCTGTGAGTTGGCCTCAGAGCGTTTGAATGCCATGAATTTTAGATTTAAATCACGATTACCTTGGCCTTTAGCTTTTTCCTTTGCCCGTGCTATTCAGCAACCAGCTTTGGAAATTTGGCAGGGTAAGGATACCAATATTTTAGCAGCACAAAAGGCTTTGTATCATCGAGCCAGGTGTAACAGGGCAGCACGACGTGGTGAATACAGTTCTGAATTAGAAAGAGTAATAGTATGACCACAACAATTAGATCGAAACTTACCACATTATCAGCTTGGAAGGCCCTTGAATCTCATTATCTAAAAGTTCGGGAATTACATCTTCGCAATCTTTTTGAAGAAAATCCAGATCGAGCCAAGCAAATGAGCTTGGAAGCTGTCGGTGTTTATTTTGATTATTCCAAACATCGTGTTACTGATGAAACACTTAAGTTGCTTTTACAATTAGCCAAAGAGTCAGGCTTAAGATCTCGCATTGATGCCATGTTTAAAGGAGAGAAGATCAATGTCACAGAGAATCGGGCTGTACTGCATACAGCTTTGCGCGCACCCCAAGGTCAATCCATCATGGTTGATGGTGTTAACGTCGTGCCGCAGGTTCATGCCGTACTCGATAGAATGGCTTCCTTCTCAAATAGAGTACGCAGTGGAGAATGGAAGGGACACACCGGTAAACCGATACGTAACATAATCAATATTGGTATTGGCGGATCTGATTTGGGACCTGTCATGGCATATGAAGCATTGCGGCACTATAGCCAACGTGAGCTGACTTTTCGTTTTATTTCAAATATTGATGGTACTGATTTTTTTGAAGCTACACGCGATATTAATGCTGAAGAGACATTATTCATCATTTCATCGAAAACTTTTGCGACCCTAGAGACAATGACCAACGCGCATACAGCCCGTGATTGGGTGATGCAAACTTTAAAAGACCCAACAGCCGTTGCCAAACATTTTGTCGCTGTCTCTACTAATGCTAAACGAGTAGCGGAATTTGGTATTGATCCTGCACATATGTTTGAGTTTTGGGATTGGGTTGGCGGCCGCTATTCCATGGATTCTGCCATCGGTTTATCGACGATGGTTGCCATCGGGCCTGACAATTTTCGAGCCATGCTGGATGGTTTTCATCAGATGGATGAACACTTTCGCTCAGCTTCTTTTGAGATAAATTTGCCTGTACTTATGGGGCTTTTGGGTATTTGGTGTAACAATTTTTTTGGGAGCCAGACAATAGCAGTTCTTCCTTATGAGCAGTACTTAAAGCGTTTCCCTGCCTATCTACAACAGTTGACGATGGAGAGTAATGGCAAGCATGTGACTCTTGATGGTAAAAAAACAGATTATCAAACCGGACCAATTTATTGGGGAGAACCAGGCACCAATGGCCAACACTCATTTTACCAATTGATTCATCAAGGAACGAAGCTCATCCCATGTGACTTTATCGCGTTTAATCAACCGCTTCATCAGTTGGGCCTTCACCATGATATGCTTATAGCCAATGTTTTTGCCCAGTCAGAAGCGCTGGCCTTTGGTCAATCATCACAGGAACCATATAAAGATTTTGATGGTAATCGTCCTTCCAGCACGATTATTTTGGAGCGTTTGACGCCGCAGACACTCGGAAAATTGGTCGCACTTTATGAACATAGTGTTTTTACTCAAGGCGTCATTTGGCAGATTGATTCCTTTGACCAATGGGGGGTTGAGTTGGGCAAGGCGCTTGCAGAGCGTATTATCCCTGAACTTAAAGTTGGGGCTGGGTGGAACCTTGCTCATGATCTTAATCATGATAGCTCAACTAACATCTTGATCGAGCGTTACGTGAAATCTAAACAACGGAGTTCCCTATGAAGGAAAACGAAGAAGCAACTAAAAACAAGCCTAAACCAAAGACAGGTTCTAAGGTAAATACGAGTAACGAATTAAAATCCCTGCCGATGCCTGAATTGGAGAAGAAATTAGAATCATCCAAAGAGGGCTTAACTCAAGCAGAGGCAGAGAAACGTTTGACTCAATACGGGCCAAATGAGATTACTGTCAAAAAAACCAATATGTTTCTGAAGTTCCTCAGTTATTTTTGGGGACCTATTCCCTGGATGATCGAGGTGGCAGTGATTTTGTCAGGCGTTGTTCGTCATTGGCCGGATTTTTTTATTATCCTCGTTTTACTTTGTACTAATGCCGTGGTTGGCTTTTGGGAAGAACGTGAGGCAGGGAATGCGATTGAGGCCTTAAAGGCTAAGCTTGCGATCAAAGCCCGTGTGAAACGTGATGGGAAGTGGATCAATCCCGCAGCGCGTGAAGTAGTACCGGGTGATGTTATCCGTCTTCGCCTAGGAGATATAGTTCCTGCGGATGCACGTCTACTCGCAGGCGATTCAATTGAGGTGGATCAATCCCAACTGACGGGAGAATCTCTGC
>CAYZLU010000246.1:0-4076 GCA_964479285.1 uncultured Planctomycetales bacterium
GGTTTTAAGGATTTAATGAAGCACCCTAAAATTGTCATCGGTGATACTCTCTCCGCAAAGCCAAATACACTTTTCACACATTTAACAAGAGGACTCATAACTCACCCGTTTCAATTTTTGTTTTCAATCTATCCTGCTTTTTTGTCAATGTTCCTGGCAGGAATTTTAATCTTTTGAATCAGGACACGTTCAACTTCACTGGAAATAAAAGCGTCTGCACCTATTACTTATATTTTGGGTTATAAATCTCTGATTTTTTAATTACCCAAGGTTCTTTGATTGCAGCATCTTCCCATTCTTTAAAGGCTTTAAGTCCCAACATGGTTTCAGCATAATTTAAAGCAATACCCTTTAAAACGACCCCATAGGTTCTAAAGCGAGTTACTATTGGCATAAACATGGCATCGGCCACCGTAAAATGACCGAACAGGTACGACCCTTGATTTTTGAACTTATTACGGCAAGTTGTCCATATTTCAAGAATACGATCAATATCTTTCTTTGAATCCGGGGTCATTCCTTTGCCTGGGTATCGTCCCCTTACATTGCATAACATATTTGTACGCAGATAAAAGAAACCAGCGTGCATTTCTTGAGAAATTGAATAAGCCAAAGCCCTATCTTTCAAATCTTGTGGCCACATTTTCTTTTTCGGAAAAAGTTCCGCCAAATACTGGCAAATTGCCAAAGATTCCCATATGACTACAGAATCGTGAACTAAGGCAGGCACCTTGCCATTGGGAGAATATTTTAAAATTTGTTCTTTGTATTTACCTTCGTACAAAGGAATAAGAATTTCATCAAAAGGTATCTCAAAATGCCTTAAAAGAATCCATGGTCTTAATGACCATGATGAATAATTCTTATTGCCTATTATCAATTTTAATTTTTTAGACATATTTCTCCATTCCCGAGAAAATGGTCCACACATATTATTTAATCACATCCATTGTTCAGAATGAACGACATCACCCTTATTAATGTTTACATCAACTTCACATGAAACGGGCAATAATAATTTCTTGATTCTTTTCTGAGAAAATTTGACCACCCAGACATGAATTATTTGGCCACTCGCAAGTTCAAAAACTCCCTTTTGGGCTGAAGTTGATAAATTGTAAACAGGGATTTTGTGAATCAGAATATAATTCTGTGCGATAGTCAATGCATCTTCTTTGCTGATCACATCTGAATAATTGACCTTTGAAATTTTTTCTTTCACATGCCGCGCTTGCATTGTTACACAACCAGAAAATAAAATTAGGCAAACCACTAAACAATACGCTTTAGTCATATTTTCCTTTTTGTAGAATTCAATTATTTCTTTGTTTGCGAGAATCGTCCACACATAAGTCATGTCTTTTTATTTTCTGTTTCTTTTAATTTTCTTAAAACATTTGCAGGCACCCCTGCTACTAAACAGTTGGGTGGAACATTCTTTGTGACAACGGATCCTGCTGCCACAACTGAATTCTCGCCAATGGTGACACCCGGCATTATGGTTGCGGCTGTTACAAAGGGCTTTTTATGGATAAAATAAAAATCCCTCGGCAGGTCCAATCACCCAGCGAAAGTTTTATACAGAAGATCCATGGCCTTCCCTAAATCATTGTTAAAAGTGAACAGATAGTATTATTAA
This sequence comes from uncultured Planctomycetales bacterium, assembly GCA_964479285.1. Classification (GTDB taxonomy): domain Bacteria; phylum Omnitrophota; class Gorgyraeia; order Zapsychrales; family Fredricksoniimonadaceae; genus JABDGZ01. Next base: position 1,640 of record CAYZLU010000246.1, read on the forward strand.
CCTGGTTACGAGTCAAAAAACTGTCTTGTTTTTTTCATATAAATTAAAAAACCTATCGTCCCGATCATAAAAGATGCACTTCCGACAAGCGACCATGTTCTGTTAAATGATTTTAAAATTGCATCCGACCAGATAATTCCAAGGCCAAAGCCCCAAATTAAACAGATAGCACCCATTGAACTGAGATAACTTTTGAATTCTTTCTTTGTCATCAGTTCCTCCTCGTTAAAATGTTGACGATCATCTATCATACTCAAGTGGTCTGAAAAAATCAATCCCTTGACCCAAACTACAAAGCCGTATCAATATGTTTTATTCTTGTTCCTTTTTTTGAAATTTTGAACTGAATCTCCACCCTCAATATCTTGTTTTGGATTCCCTTTAGATGTTCCATAGATGACAACAAAAAGGATTACAGCAATAATGATGGTGGTTCCTATGACTATGTTTATATATTGATCTGGTTCTGCAGGTTTCCAAGCATTCGGCGGCATAGAAAATGAAATAATATTCATGCTTTTATCTCCAACAACCTACCCCAACAGTGAAAATGTCCGTGCATTTAATTTATACTACTATTTTTCCCAAACATTTGATCAAAAACATTTCCAAAACTATTGACACCCTGGGCCTGCAAAAGATTAAGAAACTCTTGGGCCTTTGCGATGTTGCCTTTCTTTGAATATGAACTACCTAACACCGCCCAAACACCCTGTTGGGCCAATGGGTCATCATTGAAATTTTGTTGTAATGCCAACTTGGCCGTTTCAATTGCGTTATCATAATCTCCTGTACCGTAATAACACAGCGCTAATAACATATAACATCTCGGTAGATGTAGGTTCTCTCGTGATATTGGATGATTTTTCGATTTGGTGTAGTCGAACAACTGTGCAAGCTGATCTTTGTATTTCTCCCAATAATCTAACATTTCCTGGATATGAATTTTAGCCTCAAAAAAATCATGTGATTCCAATAATGTCAATGCCCAATTCTGAAATAACAGAATTATGCTGTATCTGAATGACGCAATTTCTAAAGGGCTATTCATACCATTTTTAAGGCATTCTTCGTAATCACTTAAAGCTACAGCATAGTGACCTTCCGAATAAGCTTCTCGGGCGTCACTAGAACAAGTCTCATTTTTCTCAGAATTTTTGACTTGAACATCCACATACTCAGAAATATTTGTGCCTTCTCCCTGTCCGATGGCAACCGCTCTCTTTTCACCCAAGGAAACTCTATCGGTGTATTGATCATTATTTTGCTCCCTATGTAACTTTATAGGGACCCCATCTGGATTTGGCATTTCTAATTCTTGGTTTTTCCGATAATCGGAAATTCCTGCGGAAGAGGATTCAGAGACATTACTTTGGCTTTCGACAGTTTTTATTTCCGTAGAATCATTAGATTTTTCGCAAGCCTGGATCCCTAAAACCAATACCAATAAAAGGCTTACTCGAATCATGGGATAAGAATTAGTCATTTTGATATTTTCTCTCATATTTTTTCTTATGACTCAACACCACCTCTTAAACAGGCTCAAACAAATCCTGCTGAAGTTTGTCTTTCATCTGATTTCTTATCGTTGTATCGGCTTTTAAACGACTTTGGCGCACATAACGCAATTCTAACCCAGGAGGACTGGGCAAGCAACAGGGAATATTTCTATTCCCAACCCTTCTTTTGAACAAGATCAAAAATTCTGGAGGATGACGCTCTTGTGATATTTCTGAATCTATAGCAAGACTTTATATCAAATATTGGTGTTCAAACAATGCGGGAGTAAGGACTATAAGATGTTTGTATCCTGAGGTTCTTAATAACGCCTAATCACCAATGACAATAACGGCCTTGATAGTTAACGCACATGCAATAAACTTATCATCATCTGGATCATCGCATATCTGCTGGGCAAGCAAGGTGGGCTTTACCAAACGTACATTTTTACGGATAAACTCAATGGCTTTATCCGTATCAAAATGAAATGCTAGTTTCTTTTTTGAAAGTTCACAAATAACACGCTCGTATTCACTTAAGATTTCAGGTGATGCAAAAAGGATAAATTACCCTGAATGCCATGCCTTAAGAATTTGGGAAGGCCTTCCGTTAAAGAACAACCCTGAAACAAAAACATTAGTATCAAGAATGACGTTCATTTATGGCTACGTGCTCTCTTGATAGCACTGGTGACATCAGATGGTTTTAATTTGGCTTTTTTGGCAAAATGCTTGGCCTCAGCCATGATTGCTTCAAATTCATCTTTGGCCGGTTCCGGTACGGTCTTAAAAACAATGAAGTCATCCTTTCCGTAAACAAGAAAGGAATCCCCTGTTTTGAGTCTTAAATTCACACGAATGGCTTCCGGAATAACAACTTGTCCCTTAGACGATAACTTTGTAGTGGCTTTTATAGCGATCATATTATCTCCTACAAT
>CAYZLU010000247.1:0-4056 GCA_964479285.1 uncultured Planctomycetales bacterium
ACTCATAAAATAATCTTTTAATCTAAAACTTATATGTCAATGTTATCTCGGCAATATTGACAAACGCTCGATATTTCCCGCTAAGACTAAACGTTTCACCTATTCCGGCAAAAGCACTGCCCACCGTATTGACAACATTCCGGGATTCGTATACAACCGCTGCATAGGCCAGATCAATTGTTAGATTCTTTGTTATGTCAAATCCAAATCCGACCGTATATGCATTAGAATCACTATCAGGGAATTCTGTATCAAAAGTGGCTTCAGGAATAGGCGTTTGATGATGTTGATACCCAGCCCGTATTCTAAATTTATATGTCACGGCGTATTGTACACCTAAAGATTCTGACCAAACAGATGTCCAATCCCTTGCCTGTGGATTACCTGTGCTTAATACCCCCAACTGGTTACCATTAGTTACGTTAGGGTAATATGTCGTTTGTTGTTTATACTGAGACCAGTCCGTCCATTCTAAATCGAAATTAATTATCCATTTACTAGTAGGTTTTAAACTGTACCCTAACGTAACGCTTTGAGGCAATGTGAGTTTCTGCAAAGCTTTCGTTGAAAAAGATGTGCCATTAAAATACGGTGGAGATCCTATACCGCCAGGATTTAAATTATTCAAATACAATGTTCCGCTATAATCATGGTGGATTGGACTTTTATAGTCTAAACCAAATTGATTTTGATCATTTAATTTAAACAGCGTGGCCAATTGAAACCCCCATGCGCTATCTTTGGCTTTAAATAAAGCATCCCCATCAGGAAGACCGGAACCTTGATTCACCGCTGAATCATGTTCAAATTTTGAGTCATCATCAATCGCACCTGCACCCAAAGACCATTGATCAGTAAATTTGTAGGCCGCCACCAACATATAATCTTTATTTACTGAACTGTCTTTTACCGTGTCATAACGCGAAAAACTATTCGCAGCCCAGTCGTTACCCGCACCGAAATTGGAATTCTCACCCAAACCAACATAAAATTTGTCTTTAAACACAGGGGTTGTCACAAAAACATCAGGAAAAAGATAATTGTCCCTCTTCATCTCGGATGTGTTCCCATTTGCCGATGCCAAAGATTTAAATTCAATTTGGGGTTGTAATAAAGTCAATCCCGCGGACATTTCAATAGTGTCCATTTGAATAATACCGGCAGGGTTATAATACACGGCTGAAGGCCTATCTGCTTCTCCCGTATAGGCCCCACCCATGCCTAACGCAGCGGCATCCGGAACTTCCAGCTTTAAGACACCATTGTCTCCCGCAAAAACATTTTGACCCGATAAACCAAGCAGAAAAGCACAAACAGCGACAACAATTATCCGCAATGATAACATTCTTTCCCTCCATATTATAACGGGGTTAGATAGCGAGAAATATGAATACGATTGGAATTATACTACGTCGATAGATCGTCAGGAAGGAAAAATAAATATAATGAAATGGTTATAAGAATTCGTCTGGGTATATCCTGAAACACAAATAAATGGCGTTGGCTAATTATTTCCAAATAAAATTTGAGAATATATAGGAATATATAGTGTCGTTTCTCACATCTTACATTTTAACAGGTGCTTATAAATAATTCGCCTTCTTTGGCCTTCCTATTTTACGTCTAAAAAAATTAGAAAAATTAGGGACACAAAGAATTAAATCTTCTTTGGACGACCTACCTTTTTTGGCATTAAATCTTCTGGTTTTAATCCATTTTCTAAAGCTAATTTCTCTATAAAACCATTCTCTCCAAGCGGCAAACCTGATAAATTACTTTTACGTATTCTTTTTATTATTTCTTCTACTTCATCCAACATCAAATAATCATGCCAATCTTCAATTAATGATTCTGCCGGACAAGATGTAATTAAAGGATCTTCCGTTTCATTGACATGCCTTCGTGCGCTTGACCATGGGTAATCCCATGCTCTTTCAACCATTTTCGCCCTAACAGGATTATTTTCAACATACCTCAATGTTCTAACAAGATAAATTTCATCCATCACATAGCTAATAAATCGACCCTGCCATAAATACCCACGCCACCCATACCGCCTGTAAATTGCCCATGCAAAAAAACGATTTGTTTTTGCTACCGCTTTTGCTAACCCTTCTTTTGTCCCAGGAACCAAAACCAGATGCACATGGTTATCCATCAAGCAATAGGCCCAGACTTTGACATTCTGCTTTTCAACCTGTTCTTTTAATAACTTTAGATATAGCTCCTTATCCCCAGGATAGAAAAACACATTTTGTCGACGATTCCCTCTCTGTATAACATGATGAGACCTACCTACTACAACTATCCGATACTTTCTAGGCACAAAATACCCTCTTTGCTATTCTTATCTGGGGCAATTTATCTATCACATCACAATTATTATGTCTTGGGAGACTAATAATTCTATGTGTCCCTAATTTTTTCCTAATTTTTTTTAATTTTTTACCTATTTTTCCATTAACTGTCTAAACTTTTCCACATTCTCTAAATTCTTACCATAATCAACCATTATCGTTCCTAAAGATGGTCGGCTTTCCACAAATACTCCTGTCTGATTACCCATATCGACAAATCTTACTGTAAGTATTTCACCAAAGGATTTCCAACTCCATATTGTTCTCCCCTCAATTATATTTTCTGGACTATTATAATTTATAATTTTTGCATTCAATTCGGCAAACACACGCTTTACTTTTTCAAGGGTTTCTAACTTTGAAAGTCTAATAGTAAACCTCATCTCTTGTTTGACGCCAACAGAAGCCTCTGTCTTTCCCATTTTTTTTAATGCACGCTTTTCCAAAAAACACATTACTGAAGCCATAACCAAACCGAAATACAAGCTTTGAATAGCTGCTACTAAAACACTACGATGAAATAATAATTGAAAAAAACCAGACAACAATCCCGTTACAAAAAATAACTTAAGAAATTTTTTCATCATACCCCTTGTCACATAAGCATTCGATTTATTACTATCGACCAATTAATAAAAGCTGAGTTAATCTTCAAAATCACTTTCTAAACGCCCCCTACCTACGGACCCGTCATTCCTCAGCAGAGTGTCCTTTATTATGGCCCATAAATAGCATTGGGTTGGTTTATTGGGCAAAGAATGCAGGCCTCTTTTAAAGATTTAATATCCCAAGTTAAGAAAATCTACAGATCTAATCGTTAGAGATTACTTTTTCCAGTATCGATATCAATGTGAAATATTTCCCAAACATCATCAGGAACGCGACACCATTCACCAGTCAACATATTGTGTGAGACGTTTAGATCACGTATTCCATCGCAATTTTCAATTTTATATCGCCATAACACATCGACTCCGTTTATGGCAATTAAGGCATTAAATTCCACTAAGATTAACAAATTTCTATCAGGAATAGTAAATGTGAACCTTGTTGCAGTACTAAACGTTTTTATCTGCTCTTTTTTATTTATATCAACAATATAAATCTGTCCTTTAGAAATTACTGTAACAACTTCCTCTCGATAAAAATGGCATAACACTTGAGAAAATGATGACATCCCTGACTGAAAATTTCCAACCCACGACTTACCGTTCGATGGAAAAAATTGAATAATAAATCCTTCAGAATACGTGTTCTTGCTGCCATATGAAAACTGCTTTAGAATATGGCCCTCACCTGGAAGACCTTTCAAAATCTTATATTTATCCATTAATAAATAGAATAAATAGTGTCGTTTCTCACATCGCTATTATTACCAACCACTTGCAATTAATTTAAAAAAGTTATATTTATAAATGCGTGAATTATTTATTGCTATTTGAAAAATAACAACTTATGAGAAACGACACCATTTATTTACCATTTATTTATTCACTCTTACAGAATAAAAGCTTTTGATTTCATTATCTTTTAGATATTTGACGAAGCCCTTAAGATGATTTTGAATAGACGCTAAATAGCCGTACGAAATCTCTTTCTTTCGAGCACAAGAATAGCGTCGAATAGCCTCGTCAAACATGTAGTATTAAGTGGTACCCTTTGTCTAGACCAATCTTTGAATACCTGCGGGCGATTTAAA
>CAYZLU010000248.1:0-4054 GCA_964479285.1 uncultured Planctomycetales bacterium
TGAAGCAGTTGCCAAAACAAAGCACATAGTGGAGCACATTCCATAAAAAATATCGAAATTACCCAATTGGGTTGGCCGTTGCCAATCATTAATGGTAAAAAGCCTAAAAGACCACCTATAACCCCTGTAAAGCACAAAGCAGTTTTAAGCTCAATTTGACCGTTCAATAAAATGGTACACCAACTACAAAATACACCTAAACAAAACCCCCAAAACAACCTATTCCTAAGGATAGAAACGAGCCCTTCTATAACCCGGTAGCTTGAAAGAAAATCTTTCTTGAAAACATATAGCCAGATAAAAGAACTGATCATATTGCAGAGCAATAGCTGTATAGAAACTGCCAAGGCCCAATACAGTGCTAAAATGATAAGCTCTGATTGTCTATACCTGTTCCCTATCATTTCTGTACCTCTTGATCGTATATTTTAAGAAGCATCTTGGATAGCCCTTCGGTTGCTTCCGGGCTGGCGTTATGGGTCCGGCCAAAAGCTTGGGCCAAGACTGGAATTATTGCGCGGATATCTTTTTTTAAATCGTTGGCTGGCTGTTCTTCTTTAACTGATTTACGGAAATATTCCCTTATAATCTGACGAATAAAAGCGGGTTTGCTTAGACCAAACTCAGTAGCTTTTTGTTGGACTTGATCGGATTCTGTTTCGTCGAGCCTTACTAGAATTTGTGGCATGTTTTCTCTAGATATCTTTTGATAGCACTATACAGTGCATTAGGTCTGTGTTTATTATTTTTGACATAAGCTATCATCCTACTTTTGTCGATTTTTGTCAAATACTTTTTGTTTTAAGGGGTAAACGAGATTTTTTTCACTGGGTATCGGCGTAAAAAGTGTACCAACTATGAGTATGAAAAATACATCAGTCTATTCTTGTTCAAGTTTCAATTAAGGCTTTAAAGAATACGGTAAAGCGATGCCTCTTTTATTACAAATCTCAGTCAAATTATGGGTAAAAACAGCTCCCTTAGACTTAATGACAGTATTCATTTTTTCAGCTTCAAGGGCAATGGAAAGGCACCCCCTGACAATGTCCACCGGCACCACCCCTAATATCTTCACGAACCAGGCTTTCGAATTCTGATCATCAAGCTTCTCAATAAGATCTTTTAGTAATTGAGTTTTTTCTGGATCCAAGGCAGCTTCATTGGGCTTAAAGAAATCCAGATTTTCTTTTGATTTAACCTTGTAAAAATCGACATAAAGGAAAGTCTCATCGATATCAAATTTCTTAACAACCTGATTTCCAACCAAGTCTTCCAAGGCCCGGACAATTGCCCTTTTTCTAAACCTTGGGGCCTGGATAGACTTTAAATACATGTCTCTTTCCAGTTTCTCTAAGGATATCCTAACCCGCGGCTTAAAACGAATTAATTCTAATATCCTATATAGATACCTCGAACGGTCAGATTTAATAGAGAAGTATGTCTTTATATCTAACTCTGTTGTGTAATTGTTATTAATGTCCTCCCTCATCCATTCTTCAATTTCTACATCAATAAAGGATCTATTTAGCTCCACCTTCTTTTCTGTATCTATCGTATGCTCAGACTCCCTATAAACCAAAAACTTGATCGCCCTATTCCCTACCTTTTGCTTAGCAGATGACTTTGAGGCTTTATAGTGAAGCAGCCGATCTTGATAAATTGTTGTCTCTGAGATCCTCATTACGGATTCCCTTATCTTTTGGTATAGGAGTCCGTTTTTCTTCTCCCCCATGATCTTGGGGAAATCAGACAGCCATAGCCTAACCTTTGATGGACACCCCCCATGCTCATGTTTAAGTTGGTGAAGTTTAAACTCAATAATGGTTAATACGTCCATGTCAAACCCTGACATTAGGCCAAAAGATGAAGATGGCGCCACTGATAGCGCCACCACCCCTTGATTATTTTCAATCTTTATTATTTCCCAACGCCCTAATTTTGTTTGTTTTAACTCATTTTCAAGCTTAGCCTTCTCTGAAGGACTGCCAAGAAAAGCAATCGGAAGCTTCTCAATATTAACGCTAACTTTAAAAACGGAATCTTTTGTTATATCAGTATTAGCTTTTTTGACTATAGAAAGGTCTGCCTCTTTAGTACTCAAGGTATTAAAATTAAACAAGGCCATGTTCTTTATGACACCAGCAACACTTTCAGGCGACGACATGTCACTCCTCATTTACTTGCATTAACTGATTCCACAACGGTATTACTTGGGGCGGCATTCTTGTTAATTTGATCCTGTAAAAACTTAATTTCAAAATCTTTTTGTTGTATTTCCGCCTGAGATTTAAAAACCTCTTCTTTTTGATTTATTAAATCGGTGGTCATATCAAGAATTGTTTTATTGATCTTATTAAAATTCAAAACAATCAAAGTAGTCCCGCCCAATAAAACAATAACAATTACCACTGCAAAGACTTTCCAAAAAGTATTTTCTTTTCTGCTGCGATCAACTCCATCTTGAATATTTTTTAATTCTTCTTTGAAGGTTGCTTTTACTAACTGTCCAACTTTCTCATTAATCATCTGAACAGCTTCAGGGGTTAAATTTAAAGCTGGTGGATTTAAATTTTCAGCCCCCCCTCCTTGTGGAGTTTCGCTTCCCTTATTAGGATCACCTGTTTGTGGGGATTGGGTTTGGTTTGATTGTGATTTTAATTCTGCTTCTTGAATCTTTGATTCTAAATCCAAAGGATTTCTAATTTCCATAAATTTCTTTACTACCGCTTTTTCAACAAAAGTAAATAATACTCCTTTTACTAAATCATATTTCTTGGGCCATTTTAATTGCCCGGAAATTGTTTTAATATAACTAACTGAAAGTTTGGTATCATTATGCGCATCTTCAAAAGTGTACCAATTAGGATCATTGGCAACGGTTTCATCTAATGGATACTCATTCTTACCAAGCTTATGAAATTTTGGCCTTTTTTCAAAAATTACTGTGTTACCTAAATCATCAATTTCTGGCATATATATCCCTCCATTAATAAATGAAATTATACCACAAGCATTTTTAATGTCAATATAAAACACTTGTTAAGAACTATAGCAAGCACATCAAGTGTCAACATTTTATAATTAACAAATGTCTTGAACAATTCTTAACAAGTGCTGTTCCAGCAATATCACTGTATTTTGCTTAATTAACCCACAAATTTAAGTTTGATAAGAATTTTATTTAATCTGATACTAACACTTATCGAGAACTATAACAAGAATAACAAGTGTTAAGTACACTTGTTATAGTAAGTATCAAGCACTGTTTATGCTTTAATACGGTTTTTTTATGTAATTTTCCAAACGTTTATATTAATTCGTTTTATTAAAACGTTATATTAAAAATTTATATCAATATTGTTTTCAATTATTTACGACATTTTGTGTGCCAATAATATCACGGACTGTGCCAAATATATCACGACTTGTGCCAGATTTATCATGTGCTTGTGCCAAGAATCTCATATTATACGTCTGGCAGGGGCTGGGGGAATAAGAAAATGTATTGATGTAATCTACAAATGTTTTAACAGAAGGGGAGAGGGGATAAAATTTTTTTGACTGTTGAAAAATTATGTGGCGCGCCACATAAGAATAAACGTTCGTTTATTCAATAGTAATTCTGGGAAGGCGAAGTATGGTCAAAATTGCTACTAGAGATTCTTGCCGTGAATGAGCAGGATGATAACCAGACGCGTTTTTGAGTATTTGGTTAAGACTTTATTAGAGTTGAGGAGAAAAATATAGAATTTCAAAAAATTCCAAAATTCCACCAAAATTCCAACAGACCTTGTTTTTTCCTAGTAATAAATGGTATACTTCCATTAGTAAGTGGAGGGGTGAATATGCCTATAAATTTGTTTAGTATTAATAAAGCTATGTACGTAAAAATGCGAAGAGCTATTGCTACAATTATTTTATGTGCTTTTATAAGCACTTCTGTAAATCTTCCATCCTATGCACAAGTGGCTTTCAAAGATCAAGTGCCTTGGATGCCAGCTCCTGGAACAATGGTTTCAGTCAGTCCCAATTTTGAACCTGCCTTGATTAGGGG
>CAYZLU010000249.1:0-4031 GCA_964479285.1 uncultured Planctomycetales bacterium
CCATAAGGACAACCCATTTTTATTTGATTTTATTGTTGATCCTTGTCAATCTAAATTATCCCGAGCTGAGGTGAAAGATGAGTCAGACCGCATGATCAAGTATTTCTTTGCCTCTTTAACCATCCCTGATAAAGATATTTGGGTCAACCTAAGCCCTTATGAGAAAAATAGAATGATTCCTGCATCTTTGGGGGTAACAGCTATGGGTCGCGATTTATTAGCCCAGGACTATATGCTTAAGCAGTTGACCGCTTCCCTAATATATCCCCAGAAAGCTTGAGGTAAAACGTTTTGGGTCAAGGTTTATGCTAAAGCTAAAGAAATGTATGGTACAACACAAATACCTGTTAACACTTTCAATAAAGTATGGATAGTGCCAAAAAGTGTCGGTATTTATGAACACGGCCAGACGGCATTTATTGTGAATGGTCATTTAAAGGTCATGCTTGAAGAAGATTATCTGTCGATGACTAAACATAATGCCATTTCAAATACGTCTAGTACGAGTGAAGCTAAACAATCCCAAGTCAATCAATTAGGCTCCCAAATTATCCGTGCCATCATTCTCCCTGAAATTGAAAAAGAAATCAACGATGGTAAGAATTTCGCAACCCTGCGTCAAATTTTCTACGCCCAAGCATTGGCGGTGTGGTTTAAACGTAATTTAAAGAAAGCCTTGCTCAATCAAGTATATGCTAATAAAGGGACTGTTAAAGGTATAGATCAAAATGATGTAAGAACCAATGAGTTGATTTACCATCAATATTTGAGAGCTTATAAAAAAGGTGTGTTTAATTTCATTCAAGAAGACATAGACCCAGTGACACAAGAGACCATGCCGCGCAAATATTTTTCTGGGGGATGGGATGGGGCAATGATGGGTCAAGCAGAGCATTTAGAAGCACTTCCCGTTGGGGTAGGAGATCAGGCGACAAATTTTACCGATGCCGAAGTTCTTGTTGAAAATAATGGAGCTGATGCTGCGGCATTATCAACTAATGCTAACAAAGTAATGGCAAGACCGCAAGCAGCAGATGCGGCGATGACAAGAAGAGAACTGCTAAAGATGGGATTGACTGCAGGATTTCTTTTTGCTTTTAGAGCTGTAAGAGCAGATGTCACGAAATATGAAATTGTAGGGCATAGGCATGATGCTCCAGGAGTGGCGCAAGAAGTGGCTGAAAAGACTATTCAATTGGCAACAAAGATAAGAAGTGGACAGATATCATCTAAGGATGTGGCGGATTATAAAATCTTTATTGAGAAAATATTGGCTGATGGGCAGGAGGACATAAAAAATGATGTAAAATACCGTAATTGGGTTAAAAGAAATATAAAATCCATACCAGCTTTAGGAGTTGAATCATCTAAAGAAGAATTAGAAGGTGATTTGCAACACATAAAGCCATTTATGACTTTGCTCAGAGGGATTTTTTCACACATTTGGCCAGCTGACTCTCCCGAGAGAGCCGATCAAATTGGAGTTTATATATTCGGGGCAGCAGAAATGCTTTACGAAAACGATACTATTAAATCTGAAACCATCGTTCCATTAGATAATAGTGACTATAAAACAAAGGGTTTGGCAGCTAAAGCTAGAAGGGAAGAGCTTTTGAAGCAAATGTCGGATGCTCATAGAGGAGATTTTGAGAATTTTTTAAAACCATGGTTAGAAGAAAACAAAGAACCTTCGGACAAGCAAATTCAGGACAGAATCCAATCCTACAGTCCAGCAGATAAAACATTAGCCCCACAAATTATAGAAGCCACCAAAGAGCAAATTGATTTTTTATGGACAAAACGTAATAAGGTTGTTGTAGATGGAATTTCCAGAATGCCTGAGGGTAGTGTTATTGAATTTGGCGATGCTCATGGCCCTAGATTTAAAGAAATGCTGGGGAAAATGGGAATTACCGTTAAGCTCTCTGAGGCTAAGGATAAGGCTATGATATTGCAGAAAGTCGGACCGCAAGAACTTAAGGAAATTGTGTTGCCTCAGGAGACTGCTGACCAAAATAAAGGCAATCAAGATTTCGCCATGCAGGGTGAATTTCAACCTAATCCCGAACATCATTCTAAAAATACACTAAAAGATACTGATATACCAAAAGCACCTGAAGCTGCATTTTGGAATACAGTATTACCAGAACAAGGGAAACAAGATGTATCTGTTGCTCCCAGCATGATTGAAACTTTGGAAAAAATGTTCCCCGGATCGGAAAGTGATATACCAAAACTTGTTTCTTCAATGGAAAGTTTACCAGATGAAGACAAATGGAAGATGGTTGCCAGCATACAGTTAGCTTTTGAATCGGGGGCGGAGCACAATATTTCTGTCATTCAGAGAGCTGTAGATAATATGCTTTCACAAATAAAACAGAATGAAAAGATCGCCGTCGCTACCGCTAGAGAAAGAAAACACAAGAGAAATACTGCCATTGCTACGATCCTCTCGTGGGCCCTTATTTTTTCAACTGGTCATGGATTATTTCACCAAGTTCCATTACATCCTCAGGCAGAGGTCTCAGCGGCCGCACAAATAATCAATGTGAATGACCATTATGAAAAAGTAATAGGGGAGTATCTATTTGTTGTTGATTATCATGACGATGCGCCGGCAGATTACCAGGCCTACGAGATAAACCCTAAAACCCATCTCAATCATTTAAGATATCAAAAAGATGGGCGGCAAATTTTTTGGACGGATGTGGGGACGGGTTTAAGGACTAAAAATACGCCCCCTGGGTTCTCTCAATTTTTTAATGAGATCAATAAATCACCAAGATTAATATTCAGTGCTGGTCAATACTACATTGTCGCTGGCGCTGGTGAAGGTCATTTAGAGTATGAAACTGAATCAAATGGCATTTGGTTTGATGATACTACCCAATCTTGGGTTGCCCATCCACCCACTGGTTTTAGTGTTAAACCGAATCCTAACGCGAAGAATCCTACAGAGTCTCACATAAATGGAACCACATGGATCCTGGCACAAGATGTCAATCCGCAAACTCATTATGAAAGAATAATAGGAAATAATCTGTTTACGGTGGATTATTCCGATCGTGAAGCAGCACTATACAAGGTCTTCCCTATCAATAATCCAGCTCATTCAATCTATACAATGAATGCAGATACCCATGATGGGTCATGGAAAGATGCGCATGGAAATATAGTTGAAGATATTCCTACTGGTTTCTCTGAATTCTTTAATGGGATCAATAAATCATATAGGGTTGTTTATGGAAAGGATGTAAATGGAAATGAGACTACAGAAATATACGCTGCTGATGGCCATTTAAACTACAGTTCGGATTATGTCAATGATTACTTGTTTGATCGCGATAAACAAATTCCGGTTTCCGTCGACGATCTTCCTGGTTATTCTAATTTTATAAATTCGATGGGTGGAAGAATTAATGCAAATCCTGCTAACCCTCCCGGAGATGGAGCCATGTTAATAAAAAGTAAGACAGATGTCGAAGGGGGTATCGACTTAAGCCAACAAGATGCGGCTATGCACGTCGTAAAAGACGCTAACGGCGGGGTAACGGTGAATGTTGACCCAGCTTTAATCGAGCGCGTTGAGCGTGAAGGTTTATCTAGAGTTTATCCTGTGATTGTCGATATGCACCCTGCCGATGCGCGATCTATATTCGGAGTTTCGGTTTTAGCACACTAATTTCTCCGGTGTGAGTGTAGCGTGTGGTCAATAGCTAATTTTAAAGGTAGGTGATTTTGCGTCGTCTGACTCTCGGTGATCGTAAATGCGCGTAGTTTGGATATTGGCATGGCCTAACCATTTTTGTACCTCGATGATATCCGCATTATTGTTAAGAGCATTGGTGGCCGCGGTGGCTCGCAGGGAGTGAGGATGGAATTTGTTCATATCAATACCTGTCTTTAAAGCGTAGTACATAACGATTTTATAAATACCATCACCGGTGATATGTTTCAGATTCCCGTATTCATCCTTGTAGTTTTTAAGAGGCAAGAATAACGGATCATCCTCTTGACCAGGGTGGTCGCAA
>CAYZLU010000250.1:0-4030 GCA_964479285.1 uncultured Planctomycetales bacterium
GCAGAGGAGCAGGTTCATATCCGCACTAAAGCAATGGAAGAAACCTCTGACGGAATATTTATAATTGATGCCTTAAAGCCTACATTTCCCTTTATTTATGCTAATCAATCTTGCTATAAAATGACAGGGTATACAAAAGATGAAATCATTGGTAAAAATTATTTTTTACATTCTAAGCCTTATGTTAATCCGCATATATTGGAAGAAATTAAACACACATTACTTCAAGGAAAACCTTTTTTTGGTGAAATGGTTCAATTTAGAAAGAATGGTGAAAAATATTGGAATTTGTTACGGATTACTCCAGTTCGAGATGTCAAGGGTACTATCACCCATTATGTAGGGGTTAAAACTGACATTACATTGATGCGGCAAAAGGAATTAGAAATAATAGAAAAGCGTGAAGAGCTTTTGCACGTAACAAGAGTAGGGAAACTTGCTGAGTATGTTTCTTCTTTCGCCCATGAAATCAAGCAGCCCATGACGGCTATTCTTTCTTATGCTCAAGCTGCCCAACGGATGTTTGGGAATAGAGATCCTAAGCTGCATGAGATTCTTCAGTACATTATTGATGATGACCAGCGTGCCTTTAAGATCATCCAGAGTTTGCGGTCTCTGATAAAAAAAAATGAATCTGAAATCAAGCCTCTTGATATCAATGACCTTATTAAAGAGACTGTAGCGTTGCTTAGTACTGGCTTAATTGAAAAGGATATTGTCCTTAAAATCGAATTGGAGAAAGATCTTCCAACTGTTTATGGAGATGGCGTACAGCTTCAGCAGGTGCTTATGAATCTTATCACTAATGGGTTTGATGCGATGGTGAATAATCAAGGATCTTGTGAAGTCTTGATTCGTACATCACTTAAAGACCGTGAAACTATTCTGGTATCGGTGATGGATACTGGGTGTGGCATTTCTGCAGAAAATATGCCTAAGCTTTTTAAACGTTTTTTTACAAGTAAGCAAGATGGCATGGGTATGGGACTGGCTATTAGCCGTTCCATTATAGAGGCGCATGGGGGCCAATTGGATGCAAAGAATAATCCAGATCGGGGTGCCAACTTTTATTTTACTATTCCTGTTAGCGAAAAGAGTAGTCTATAAGTAGATTTTGTGAATCAGATCCTATATTGATTAGCCAGTTGCAAAACTCGTCCACTTGGGGGGGGCTTAGTCGGTGCAGGAAATCCGAACTTCCGTTCGGCCTAACAAAAAAGCCATCCTTTTTGGGTGGCTTTTTTGTTTTTTTGCTTAAAATTCCTGAAACCATTCTAGAATTATGGTATACTTTAATCAATGAGTCCGACGGTTTTTCGATATAAGGAGTATCAATTTTATTTCTTTTCACGCGAAGAATCACGGACGCATGTGCATGTTTATTCGCCCGATGGTGAGGCGAAATTTTGGCTGGAACCGGTGGTTGCTTTGGCTGAATCGTATAGACTTAATGCTAAACAATTAAAAGTAGTGCAAAAAATTGTTGAGGAACGTAAAGATGAAATTGAAAAGTCCTGGAAAAAACACTTTAAACGTTGAAGTGACTCAAATATCCCTTAATGGTATTTGGATGTTAATCAAGGATATGGAATATTTTCTGTCTTATGAAGATTTTCCTTGGTTTGCAAACGGGACGGTGGCTCAAATTCATAATGTTCAATTATTGCATGGATTTCATTTGCGTTGGCCGGATTTGGATGTTGATTTGCACCTAGAATCTTTGAAGGATGTTCAAAAGTATCCTTTAGTATATTTATCATGAGTTTTAGTTCATAATGACCCACCGCTCGCCATTTTTGGCATTTCTCAGCCCTAAAATGACTTCATAAAAAAGTTCTGATTTTGGCGGTGACCGGGGATTTTTTATTAATGACGTCTGTAACTATATTTATTTCAATAGTTTGCAGACGGAATTTGTTATACTGATTTTAGGACAAAAGATCCAATATATTTCCAAGGAGTTGTTTGGGTAATAAAGAAATCTCGCGAGGAGTGGTTCATGAACTACCCTCAGATTTTAAAAAAGCTTTGACCCGTAATCCAGAAGCCTTAAAGACGTGGGAGGATATTACGCCACTTGCACGCAATGAGTGGATATGCTGGATCATATCAGCGAAAAAAACAGAAACCAGAAACAAGCGGATTGAATGGGGCTGTTCAAATCTTAAAAAAGGAAAACGTAGGCCGTGTTGTTGGCCTGGTTGCGCGCACCGTTAAACTATCGTTATATGCCTAAATTTTAATTTAGTTTATTAGGGTTCGCTTGGCAGGTTAGCATGAAAATTAACACAGAAATTCTAAAGTATTACGCATCAGGCGTTGAGAAAAGCGGATTATCAAAAGGGGTTTTTATTCTTGAAAGAATTGGAACTCAAGAACTTATCTCTCGTTTGCTGCCTTCCCCAAAATGTAAGATTATCGATGTTGGAGCTGGAGCTGGGTTTTATTCATTCTGGTTAAAAGGATTAGGCCATTCGTCAGGCCAGGAGGGTATTGAATAAACGAGGCGTTTTGATTGCGGTTGGCATATTATAATTTCACTATGAAGACGATTGATGGGAAGGATAAAAATTTGGCTGATTTTAAGGGAAAAGTGGTTTTGATTGTTAATACTGCTTCGCTTTGCGGGCACACACCACAGTACCGTTCACTTAAGACGATATACAAACATTATAAAGACCAAGGGTTTGTGGTGTTGGCCTTTCCGGAAAATAATTTTAAGAATCAGGAGCCTGGTACTAACGAAGAGATCAAAAAGTCTTGTGACCTTAAGTACCATAAGGTCAAGTGGTGGCTAGATTTGGTTCTAAAATTGATCCTTTGGACCCTCGGGTGTTTGCAGAGATCAGAAAATTTCTTCCCGCGAACTAATGTTAAAGCATAATCAAAAAATTTTTCTTGAAGGGCCGATTGGAAAAGCGCTTATACGGCTTGCCATTCCGATCATATTAGGGAATGTTCTCCAATCGGGCTACCAGTTGACTGATGCTTTCTGGGTTGGAAGATTGGGCGCAACAGCGGTTGCGGCCGTGTCGGTTAGTTTTCCACTAACGTTTTTGGTGATTGCTCTGGGATCTGGCCTTGCTATGGCGGGTGCAACTCTGTCCGCACAATATATGGGTGCCGGTCGTCAGGATATGGTCAATCATGTCGCGGCGCAGACAATGATGATGGTGGCCCTCACTTCTATTGTTCTTGGAGCGGCAGGGTATCTGCTTTCTCCTTATTTGCTTAAATTGCTTGGTGTTGCCCCTGATGTCTATAGCGGCGCATTGGGGTTTATGCGTATATCCTTCATCGGCATTATTTTTGTCTTTATCTATGCCATGTTTCAAGCGTTGATGCGTGGGATCGGCAAGACGAAAATACCGCTGCTGATTGTACTGGGAACGGTTTTCTTGAATTTTCTTCTCGATCCTCTTTTTATTTTTGGGATAGGACCGTTACCGCCGCAAGGTGTAAAGGGTGCTGCACTTGCCACATTGATTACTCAGGCACTCGCCGCAGTGCTTGGCATTATTATCTTCTTGCGCGGGCGTCATGGCATACAATTATCTCCCCAAAGTCTTCGGCCCGATCTGAAATATATCAAGTATGCTTTCTTTTTGGGTTTTCCAGGATCTGTTGAATTATCGGCACGCGGACTAGGCTTGATGGTTATGTCATTCTTAGTGGCGAGTTTTGGGACATTGACGATTGCCGCATATGGTGTAGGGTCGAATATTTTGCAGGTCGTCACTATTCCAGCCATGGGGCTGTCTATGGCAGTTTCGACCTTGGTCGGTCAAAACATGGGTGCTGGCAACATAAAGCGAGCGGCGCGCGTGACTGTTTTGGGCGCTCTTTGCGGATTCGTCCTTTTGACCTTTGTCGGAATCATCGCCTATATTTTTGCACCATTCTTCGTTGCCTTTTTTGTACCGCATGTACCAGAAGTTATTATCCAAGGAACCAAATTTATCCGCATCATGTGCTTGGCATGGGGAGGTATCGGCGTGCAATTATGCATCGTTTCGGCATTTCGTGCGTC
>CAYZLU010000251.1:0-2338 GCA_964479285.1 uncultured Planctomycetales bacterium
CCGTTGATAATTCAATCATAAAGCGTTTGAGGGCCTCTTCGTTACCAGGCATATAATGAACATTTTCTTCATATAAACTATGATGGGTAAAAACTAATGGCACATTATATTTAGAAGCTATTCTTAAGGCTGTGTCACCGATAAGGAAAGGATGTTGGGAATGGACAATATGGGGAGAAAAATTACCCAACGCTTCTGTCAACGTTCCCTGTATGGGCAGTTGTACGGAAAAATCTGTGCCGTTAAAATTCTTCAGCGCTGGAATACGGACCACATCTTCTTCTGCCTCCATATCTGGAAATTCGGGGGCCACGATAATGACCCGATGACCCGCCTCTCGATATTCATTCGCAAAACTAATAACAGATTTTTCTAACCCCCCCACCAAAGGCTTATAAGTATTGGTCATCATTAAAATATTCATTTTAATCTCCTTTTAATTCTATGAGCGCTTTTCTTGCTGCCAAACAGATAGCTTCATAGGGGTCTTGTGTTCCCATGGTCAAACCTTCTTTTTCTAAATCTTTAGGATAAAATGGTTTTCCAAATCTCACCCTGATCGGATGACATTTGGGATATTTGGCTGTACTGGCCCAAGCTTCGTGCGCCCCAACGATCGCCACCGGCACAAGCATGGCCCCTGTCTCCTTGGCCAAAACACCGAAACCTCTTTTAAATTCCCCGATTTCGCCGTCCGTACTTCGCAAGCCCTCGGGAAAAAAGCACAAGCCCTTGCCGTGATTCAACACATAATAACAACTGCGAAGTGCCTCTAAAAAATGTGTTGAAAAATCGAAAGGGATAAATCTTCCCATCTTGACGAGGTTCCTTAATAAACGATTTTTTATAAACGGCCTGAAAAAATAAGGTCCAAAGACAAAATAGAATATCTGAAACACCGGCCTGCGCGGCAGGCAAGCACCAATGGCTGGCCCATCAAGAAAACTCGTATGATTGCCATATAATATATATGCCCCTTCTTTAGGCACATTTTCCGCTCCTTGTGCTTTGATGCTGAAAAACAATTTAAAAATCAAGCAGTCTATGGCCGTTAAAATAAATCGAAAAGCCCAAGCGAAGTAGCCAGCGGTCAATTCGAGCATTTGCATGGTGTTTTCCTGAGGGGAAACATTTAAAAGTCCTTTCCAGTAATCTTCGCCTATGGCCCCCCCTTGTTCCTGCAGTGGGATCTCTTTGGCACCTTTTAACGCATCTGTTATTCCCAAAATAAGATCCTTCACACTAAAAGACCGTGAGATCGACTCCACTTTCAGATCAGAGCTAAAAGCTGATTCCAGGCCAGAAGTAAGTTCGATCCTTCCTAATGAATCTATGCCGAGATCCAGCTCTAAAGAATCCTCAAGGATAATCTGTCTTTTAATACCGCATTGGTCCTTGAGGCATCGCAAAATCCTTTTGCCAATAACAGACCCCGTCAATAAAATATCCTCAGCAGAAAGTTCTCCTGATACCGGAAGGGCCCCTTCTTTGCCCGCGATCACCCGTGGTTCGTATATCTTTTTGATCTCATTTCTATTTAATTTACCGAGCGCAGTCAACGGCAGGTCCTCCAATGTCACGGTAAAACCTTTCAGCCTTTTATAGAAAGGGAGCGACTGGGAGGCATTATCAAACCTTTCTTTAAGGACAAAACTCAGATTCACTTCCCCAAACTCCCTGAATTGGTCCAGATTGGGTCGGATGATGGCCCATAGGACTTTTGATTTAACCACACCATCCATTCCTGAGATTGCGAAAACACACATCTCTTTTACAGGGGCTATTTTTGTATAGAAATCTTCTAACTCTTGCGGATCAACCTTGTCCCCTGAATCCATTACAATAAAATCATCAAATGGTGCTGTAAGCGCTTCCAATATCCATCCCCTCCACTTTCAATTCGATAGAATTTGTTGCAGGAGCGATCCTGGTCTTCTTATACCCTGGCAAAAAAATTTCAATCAAAGGTTCTTTACCAAACCACTGCCCCTGCCATTCGATAAGGACACTTTGCTCTTGTGGTTTTACGGAAATGTGAATGGTCCCAAAACTCGTTGGCGCCGGACCATAGGTGATTGTTTGTTTTTTGTCCAGCCAGACTTGAGGGACCCCTGAACACAAAATTAAACAATCATTCTCCTCCCTGACAAAACAGTTCCTTATCATCAAAACCCATTCTGCCGCGGCCCAAACATGCTGTCCATCCCCCATGCATCCACCACCCGTACGGGGATGGACTGACTCGGGCCATTGCCCAGTCGGTGAAGCTAACTTGGCTGTCGCCTGCATCAAACCAAAATACCTGGGATCAGCTGCCCTTAAAAGCACTTGAGCTAAA
>CAYZLU010000251.1:2348-3995 GCA_964479285.1 uncultured Planctomycetales bacterium
TAAATGTAACGTAAGATATGGGTTGATCCCCGAATGGGTCATGTCATGAAAAAAGCCGCCATGGACCAAACAATTTTCCATTAAAAAATCGGCAGTGTATAAGACCCTTTGGTCGTTCGGTCCAAAAACTCGAAGCGGATAGCTGGCGACCAGGGAGCCGATTGCCCCGGTGTCCATACGTCGATAAGGAGAAGCAGGTATCGCAGGTCTTATTAAACGCTCCTCAACTTGCCTTAAACTTTGATTAATACTCGCAAGCAGCGCATTTGATTCTACTTCAAAATGAGCAGCCTCATCGTTTTCCCCGTAAGCAGCACACAAAAAGGAAGCGGCTTTTAACCCTGCGACACCCCAAAAATCATCCCAATAATAAAAATCATTCGGCCCCAAATGTTCAGCGCTGAACCCTGATGGTAACAGGCCTGCGTGGGGTGATGACAGATTTTTAGACAGACGCTTTTTGCATATCCATTGGCCGCCCTTTTTGACCGATTCCTTCCATTCTTGAGAAGGAACATTGCCTGTCATCTCGCAATATTGACGCATGATCCACAAAGCCTCACCATTAGAATCCCATTCACCTTCCTGAGACAAAAAGTAGCCTTGGGCTGTTTGGCGGGCACGGAAACAATCCAAAGCTCGCCTAACACGTTGCTTTAATCCAACACATAACAAGGCATGTAAAATAAATGCGGCATCACGAAACCAAAATCGCCGGTAAATAAATGGCCCAGGATAAACTTCCTTGGGAGAATGCAGAATCATGGTGTGGATAGCTGCTTGATAAAGAAATTGGAAATGTTCATCGGGGATTTGTAAAGAACAAGCACCTTGCAGACTTTCCTTCCACGCCTCTTGAGAAATCGCTTGATAGTCAGCGTAGACTTTTTTATCAATTATGTTTTTTGTTAGGGGTACAGAAATAGTGATTGCTCGTGATTGCCCCGCTTCCAACTTATATATTGCTGCAGAACTGGCCAATCCGACATCACATGAAACCTCTTTCTCATTTTCTTCTGCTATCAAACAGCTATAAACATCCCCACGACGGTAATCAGAAAATACACATTTATCCGGCGGTTTATCAAAAAAGACAAGATTCCCACCATTGACCTGCCAGCTTAAGCCCTCTTTAAGCAGTTCAATCTTGTTTATAAAGCTGACGCCTTCGGGATTATATGGTCTTAAAGAAACAACTAAATTTGCCCTTCCACTTGAGAATCCCGTAACCTCAAGATGGCAAATGGGCGCTGTAGCCGACCCGATCACTTGGCACTTCAATTGAAGCCTTAATTGATCGAGTTTTGATTCTGTGAGCACACAAAGATTATCATCCATGAGCAACTTTTGTAACACATTTGGACAACGCGAAGGAATCAATGGTGACCCCTCTTCTGGGATAATCCAAACATCAATAGACCAGCTATCGTAATAGGGAGTCACAAGGCCTCGAGGATCTATAATAGGAAATTCGCTGCTGCCAGGAACTCCCAAAGCTGTCCAATTCCGATGAGTGAGATTAATTTGAGTCAAGGAAAATGAACGAGGGATAAAAGCATCATTGTGCGGATCATATTGACACTCCACCCAATAAGGCCAGATCCAATCAAGATTATGCTGGATGGCCAAACTATTGATCAAACCACG
>CAYZLU010000252.1:0-3965 GCA_964479285.1 uncultured Planctomycetales bacterium
GATCAAGGTCCATCCTGATAATCCATTTCGATTTGATTTTATTCTTGATAAAGGTGACAGCCAGTTATCTAATGACCGTCTAAAGAATGAATCCAGAAAATTGATTAAATATTTCCTTGCATCTTTAACCATTCCTGAGAATGATCTATGGGTGAATCTCAGCCCCTACGAAATAGACCGCATTATTCCGAATAGTTTTGGGCTCACTGAAATGGGCAGAGACTTGCTTGCAGAAGATTATATGCTCAAGCAGATTACAGCTAGTTTAATTTACCCGGAAGATAAAATAGGAAAAAAGTTTTGGAAACGCATTTACGAAGAAGCAGCCAAACGTTATGGAACAACCAATATCCCTGTCAATACGTTTAACAAGGTCTGGATTGTGCCAGGAAAGGCTGTTGTCTATGAGAATGCGAAGGCAGGAACGGCGTACGTGGTAGAAAGTAAACTTAAAGTCATGCTTGAGCAGGATTATGTATCTTTGGAAAAGCATAGCGCCGCGTTGCCCGTAGTTCCCCGTACCGACATTAGCTCAGTAGGGGCTAATATCATCCGAGAAATAGTCATCCCAGAACTGAACAAAGAGGTCAACGAAAACAAAGATTTCGCACGGCTTCGGCAGGTTTATAATTCGTTGATCTTGGCCATTTGGTACAAGAAGAAAATTAAAGACAGTATTTTGTCCCTGGTTTACGTAAATAATAATAAAATTGCCGGCGTGCAATATACCTCCTCTGTCATTCCCGCGAAAGGGGGGATCCAGTTTAAAAATGATGTTGAGGGAGTATATCAGGAATATCTAAAAGCCTTTAAGAAAGGTGTTTATAACTACATTAAAGAAGAGGCAATTTCCGTCCCCGGTATGCCGGATAATGAACGAGGAATATTACCGAGAAAATATTTTTCTGGCGGGGTCAATTTGACGAGATTTGGCGCTGAAGCAGATAAAAGATTATCATTTACGACGGATGATGCAATGCTCCCCGCTACATCAAAGAACATATATGATGTGGAAATGGATACTGTTCCGTTGAACAAGGCTGTACAGAGCACCCCATTGGCCGGGAGGAGAAGGGATCAGGCGATGGCGTACTCTGAAAATCATTATTTAAGCAGAATGATGAGAGAAGAGATGAGTCCTAGGAGAAATTCAGATGTTCTCATTCTTGGTACAGGCCAAGGAGGGGACATTTTAACTGCCCTGCGCAAGGGTGCCAGGTCAGTGGTAGCTACGGAGAAGCCTACGGATATTCCAGGGGAAGCTCTCGAAGCAGCTCGCCAGAGGGTGGGGACAGAAATAGGCCAAGGCCGAGTCACCTTGGTGGAGGCTGACCTATTAAATTTGCCTCCAGAATATCAGGGACGAAAATTTGACCATATTTACATGAATATGCCAAGCACGTATGAAAGTTCAGATGATCCGGCCTTGGCTGATCCTAGTTTTAAGCTAGCCCGAAGGCTTTTGTCCGGGGCGCAGGATAGGCTTAAAGAAAAAGGCACCTTAGAGGTCACCAATGCCGAGACCCCGGATTTTCTAGAGCTGGTATATGAAAAAGGTTGGGAGCCGGCGGTCATTAAGGGTATTAATATGTCCCGGCAAAATCACACAGGGGTTATGGATTATCCGTATTTCATTCTTGTTCCTCAAAGAAATAAAGATAGACGTGGGGCTGAATTGTCTGATTTATTGAAAGACTGGAGAATTGTAAAAGAAATTTTTGATGAGATAAGAGAAAAACAAAAGAAGAGCATTGAAACTGGACTTCCAATGGAGCAGGTAGCATTGGGGCCTTTGCAGCCAATAGCTAATAAACGAATTAAGAATGCATTGGCTGGAAATCTTAATGATGCGTTATTGGTCAAGGCTATCATGACAATAGCATATCAGCAGCAGATCCAAACTCCTGATGTCCGTGTAGGTATCCAGGAATATGCGGATTTGGCCATGAATTCAGGATCTGATGCGGCATTAGCAGCTGCCCAATCCCGTGGTTCAGGCACCACGATGAGCATCAAGGTCAAATCCATAAAAGACAGCGCGATGAATATCAGACTTAGTGACACAGAATCAGCTGTCCTCAAGGAATTTGGCATTTCCGGTTATAGTGATGCCCAACGCCTTCTGGGAGGATGGGGGAGTATGCAATACCGTCCGATCAAATTCAGAGCGCATACGGATGACAATCGCAATGGCAAGTTTTTTGTCCTTCGGCGTTTGGCCAAAAAAGAAAATGAAGTGCTGTTTATTGTTTCTGTCATAAATAGGTTAAAGGAAAAAGGACTGCCTGTGCCTGCTCTTTTAAAGGACCAAACAACAGGAAAATTTTTTTATAGAATGGGTGATGTTTATTACCTGATTGAGGAATTCCTTGAGGATGGTGAATATGTACCTGTACTGGACTTGACCCCACGTCATTTCGAAGAAATAGGGCGTTTTGCCGCCAGGATACACCATGCTTTAGGAGGTGATTTTCAGGCGCAGGGCGCAAAATCTTTTGCATCCGTAAGGGAAATCGCCGAAGGCATTGAGGCCCAGCTGCCTGTTACTTTGAAAACCCATTACCAAGATACAGATGCCCTTGAAGACCCTGAAATGGTTCAGGCATATGATAAAAATTATGGATTTATTAAAGATCAGCTGAGGATTTTTCTTGAAAATTATCCTGAAGAACTGCCGACAGGGATCATTTTCAACGATTTGCATGCAGGTAATCTAAAATTTAATTCTTTTGCACAAATTGTAGGTCTTATCGAGTTTGTTATGGTGCAAAGCGAGCAATTGATGGTGGAGTTTAAGAATATGGTGGCAGGAACGTACGATGTTTTTAAGCCCTCCCCGTATTCGCAAGATAAATTATTAACAATGCTGAGAGCATATAATAAGGAAATGGCATCCTACCATGCTAAATTATCAGATAAAGAGATCAAGGCTGTCATTGAGATTATGCGTCTTCGGCTCTTGATAGACATGAGGAATCATTTTGTCAGAAAAGGTTTTTTTATACCTCACAATGCATTTGAGAATCCCCGTAATAAGGAGACAGCATTAGGTTCCATTGAAGCGTTACGTTCGTTCAAAGAAGAATTTGGTTCCCCTGAGAAAATAGAGCAATTTATCCAACGTGTTAATGCTCCTGATGAGGCCATGGCCTCTTCCAGTCCCAATGATTTGGGTGGTATCGATTTAACCGACCCTAAATTTGATTTACATGTTAAAAATGGGGGTGAAGGGATCAAATTCCATTTAGATCCAGCTATGCTGCATCAATTAGAAAACACTCCAGGTTTTGCACCGGTAGTTATTAAGATTCAGAAGATGACAGATTTACGGGCATTTTTGACTATACCTTAGAATTCCATTCTAATCCCATTAATCGCCCCGAGGTTAAGTATTAAAATTGCTGTAAATTTGGTTCCACAAAAAGGGGTATACGGGCATAAGCAGTACCGACTTGCCCAAGACATCAGTGTACCGCCAAGGCGTATTAATGAAATCATCTATTGCTCCCGTGCAATACCGCAGATACGACCTTGCGATTGGCTAAATGTTTTGGGATTTCAGCCCAATTTCGGGTTAATTTACAGACGCATTATGACCTGGCTGTGCAAGAGGATTATTTAGGAAAGAGGCCCGAGCGTGAAGTGCATGTTTATGCTGCAGCATAGTACACACGGAAGCTGGCTTTAATTTAGTTCAAAATGACCCATCTTTCAGCTGACGTAGCCTGGGTAAGCCCCAGAATGACCTCATAGAAAAAGTTCGGATTTTGGGGGTGACCGGGGAGTTTTAATTCATAACCCGCTGTAACTTAATAAGTTGCAGCGTTCTTGTTGGAAGTTAAAGAAGGCAGATCCAGTCGTTTACGTAATACTACTTAGTTTTATCCGTAGATTATCTTATTTCCTATCGTAATTTCTTTTTTATAATATTATCAAATAGCTTAGGAGGAATGAAATGCCAGATA
>CAYZLU010000253.1:0-3939 GCA_964479285.1 uncultured Planctomycetales bacterium
TTATTAAAATATTTTAAAAATTGTCTTAAAGACAATAATTATCAAAGGAAATTATTGCAGACCACATGGCGGGATGAAAGTAACTATGAGTGAAGCCAAAATAAAACATCTGGTTTTTTTGCGCCGGTTACCCAGGGCTGTCGTGTGGGGCGGGTTGGAAAGAATCGTTCAGGATTGGTTTGAACGCATCGATTATTCATCATGCCGTGTCACGCTTGTTGTCACATCGAAGGCCTGGCTCGAAATATTTCAAAGGCATTTTGACGAAAAAAAACTTCCTGTAGAGATCAAGGAGTTTCCTTTTAGTCTTGAAGCAGAACCCAAATATCTCTTTCTTGAGATGTTTAAATTTTTAAAATCGTTAAAACCAACAGTCGTTATTTACGTCCAAGGGGCTTTTACTGATTTTCGCTGGCCAACCGTCTTGGCAGGGTCCCTGGTCACCCGTCATAATGCCTATTTGCATGAAAATCTGGGTCCCCCAGCGCCAATAGTGCAGCATTATAGTACGGCCTTAAAATGGTTAACGCAGCGGATACTGAGTCTTATTCGTGTCTTATCTGTCAGAAAAACCGTTGTATTAAGCAAAGAAATAAAAGACCAGTTGACCGCTGATTGGGGATACCCCCAGGACAAAGTGCAAGTGAGGTATCATGGGATTGATGTGAAAGAATTTTATCCTTCTGCGGATAAAAGGCTCCATATACGCCAGGCCCTTAATATAAAGATGTCTGATTTTGTGTTTATAGTGCCTGCCCGCATGGCAAAAGAAAAAAGGATAGAAAGGGCCATTGATGCTTTTAGTCAAATGACCAAGGCAGTTGACGATCTTTGGCTGCTTATTGTCGGGGATGGTCATTTAAAAAAAGAATTGGAAGAAATGGCTTCTCAAAAATCTTGCAGGCAAAAGATTATTTTTCTCGGGCATCAAGACAAGATGCCGGAATATTTAAATGCAGCTGATTGTTATGTTAATTCCAGCGATGTCGAGGGGCTCTGTATAGCTCTTTTAGAAGCCATGGCTTGCGGCCTGGTTTGCATTGCGACTAAGTGCGCTGGCCCTACAGAAATCATTCAAAACAGCCACGCTGGCTTTTTGGCGGAAAAAAACAGCCATGCCATTTTAGAAGCCATGAAATCTGCTTTTTCCTTAAAGAAAACAGAACGTGAAATATTGATTCAAAAGGGAATCAAATTTGTTGCTAAACAATTCGAATTAAACCAACTCGTTAAAAATGCCCTTGATGCCATGCAAATTCCTAATGTTTCTTTGGTTGAAGGATATGAGGCAAACCATGTTGATTAGTGTTGTCATTTGTACTTATAATCGCTCAGAAAGTCTTAAAGAGACATTAGAGAGCCTGTTAAACATAGATCTGGACGGCAGTTTCAATCATGAGATCCTGGTCGTAGATAATAATTCTCATGATGACACCAGTAAAATCGTAAAACTCCTTGCCCCAAAGTTTCAAGCAAGCCTTCGGTATATTTTTGAAAAACGACAAGGCAAATGTCACGCCCTTAATGTTGGCATCAGTGAAAGTAAAGGCGAGGTCATTGCCTTTACTGATGATGATGTGTCCTTTAATAAAGATTATCTTAATCAAATAGCCAGGACATTTCGTGATTGCGGTCCGGCCGCAGGGTTTGCAGGAGGGAAAATTATACCAAGATGGATGGGAGAAAAGCCGGACTGGGTTTATGGCCCATTTTTAGGTCCTTTGGCCCTGTTAGATTATGGGGACCAGTCCTTAATTTTAAATGCACAGATGAAAAATTTAAAAAGCAGGTTATTTTATGGGGCCAATCTTATTGTTCGAAAAAAGCTTTTTGACAAACATGGCGGATTTGATTTAGAAAAAAAAGTCGCAGAAGACACGGAAATCTGTCTGAGATTCTACGCAGCGGGAGAAGTAGGCTTATATGATCCTTCCGTTGTGGTGCATCATAAAGTCCCTGTGGCGCGTACGAGGCCCGAATATTTTTACAAATGGTTTTTTGAGCAAGGAAAATACAGGGAACGTGCGGCCATCTTTGATAAGAAAATTTACTATCCTTTTGGTGTTCCCACTTGGCTCATAAGACATACCATTGTTCTGTGTCTAAAATCATTTCTTAAAAAAGACCAACATTCCCGGATTTATTGCAGATGCCTTGCCTTCTTTAATTTGGGGCAAATAAGAAAATTTTTGACAGACAAGAAGAAGGTCTAAAATTTATGAAACATTCAGTCATTATTTGCTCCTATAACCGTTCTGCCAGCCTTAAAGACACCATTGAAAGTCTTGTCAAGCAAGAATGTGATTGGGATTCCGTTGCTGAAATCATTATTGTCGATAATAATTCAACAGATGGCACCGAAAAACTCATTCGGTCGTATGCCACTTCTTTTAAAACAAGACTTATTTATCTTAAAGAAAAAAGGCAAGGGAAAAGTCATGCGCTTAACCTGGCAATAACAACATCCCGAGGCGATGTGTTGGTCTTTACCGATGATGATGTCATTTTAGATCCTAAATGGCTCAATGAGATCATGCGTTCTTTCAAGGAAAATGAAATAGATGTTCTAGGAGGCAGGACCCTTCCTTTATATTCAGCTCAAACTCCTGAATGGGTCAGGCAAAATCAATTTCATCTCAGCGGCCCCATTGTGTCTTATGATTACGGTGAAGATACCATTGATTATAGTTCTGGAAAAATACCTAAGTTTATAGGTGCCAACGTGGCCTTTAAGAAGGACCTATTTGTCGCAGCTGGCCTTTATAATATTGATTTGGGTGTTGGACGCGGGATATTTGGTGAAGATACAGAGATGTTTTTAAGGATAGTAAGGCTGGGCAAAAGGGTTTTTTATAACGGAAAGGCATTGGTTTGGCACACAGTCGATCCAAAACGGATGACCTTAAAATACGTTGCCCGATGGTTTTTCCAGTATGGAAAAACAACTGCTGTGCTCAACATGATGGAGGGCAAGGAAAAACTCGCCCTTGTCGGCAGGATCCCCCGTTACCTTTTTGGGGAAATAATGTTAAAGTTTGTCCAATTACTACTCTCTATGTTTCAACCAAAATCATTCTTAAAGTGCTGGTGTGCTTTAAATTCTCATTTAGGCATGATGGCTGGATATGCAAAATATACACCCATTACTTCTCCACAAAAAAGAGATGATTTGTCATGAACAATAATATGAATACCATCAGTGTCATTATTCCTCTTTATAACCGGGCGAATCTGATCACTGAGACCCTGGCATCTGTTGAAAAGCAGGTTTTAACGCCTTATGAAGTGCTCGTTGTTGATGATCATAGCACTGATTCTTCAGTTGAAGTTGTTGAGCATTATAAGAAAACAAGCCGTTTAAATATCGTCATCTTAAAGAATGGCTTTAAAAAGGGCCAGAGCGGCGCGTTAAATTGGGGTTTAAAAAAGGCCGCCGGTAATTTCGTAGCGATGCTGGATTCTGATGATCTTTGGACGCCCGTGCATTTGCGAAACCTCGATGAGGCACTCTCCAGATACCCTGACTCAAACGTCGCTTTTTCTGCCATAGAAGTTTTTGGCCCGGGCAAGGACACCTTGGGGAAGAATATCGATTTTAGCGTGTCTGTCAAAAGGTGCTTGGACCAAGCTTTTGAAAAAGACAAAAATGGCCTTTGGATTTCGAAAAGCGATCTTTTATTTAGCATTTTAATGTATGGATTTTGCTTTCGTTGTCCAGCCTCCTTGATCAGGCGGGAGTTTCTGATGAAGCACCATCTTTCTTTTGATACGGATCTTACCTATACGCAGTACTCTCATTTTATGACGATAGCAGCTTATTTTACGTCTTTTATATATGTGGAGGTTATTGGTTTAAGGATACGCAGGCATACCGAAAATGAGGGAGATATTGGTTATGGAGATAAAGTTCAAAAGAGTTATGAGATCAGGGTTGATAAA
>CAYZLU010000254.1:0-3925 GCA_964479285.1 uncultured Planctomycetales bacterium
ATGCAAAGTGAAGACATCCGCAATGAGGAAACAGATTCATTCAACAAGCTGTTCAACAATATCTTCACTGCCATCACCGAGATCCTGCTCGACCCCAAGACCCCGGTCTCCTTTGTGGTGATCTCGATCACGGATATCAAGAAAGGCATCGAGGCCCGCTTTACTTTTTATCTGGAAGATTACCGCAAATTTTCCGTGGAAGGCATCCCGCTGGATGAATTCAGCAAGCGGGAACTGCAGGAAGAAAAAGGAAGCACGTATTATATCGGTGATGAGATTGGCCAGCATTTAGAGTATAATGATATCCGCATGCCTATTTTCTTGACTAAACAAATGGTCAACCGCATCCGCTTTAAATTCACCCAAAGTGATTTCCCACCCCAAGAAAATTATGAAGAAGCGATCGTTGGCATCATTGCCGACACCACCCGTTATTACCATTTCAAAGACTTTAAAGAAGTACGCACAAATGATATCCGCTCCAAAAAGAAAATGATTTTCACCCCCAGGCAGTTGGATTTCTTCGGGGAAGACAAGCCGAAAAACCATGGCCCAAAATCAGACGACAAACTCATCCACATTATCTTTGAAGACGGCAAAACCACCTTTAAAGAGCAGTGAAAGCCGGCTATGTTATCTTGACATTCCTGCCCTCGATTTTTAAACGGCCTCGGGCATAAAGGTCGATGGCTTGAGGGTAAATGCGGTGTTCCGCCTGGTGGATTTTTTCTTCAAGGGAACTGACGTTGTCATGGGGATCAACACGCACAGGCTCCTGCAGGATAATCGGGCCTCCATCCATATCTTCATTGACAAAATGGACGGTTGGGCCCGTGACTTTTGTACCATAATCAAAGGCGTCTTTGATGGCATGCATCCCTTTAAATGAAGGAAGAAGAGAAGGATGGATATTAAGGATTTTATCCCTGTATTGGTGGATAAAATGACTGCTGAGTAAACGCATATAACCTGCCAGTACAACAAAATCTATCTTGAATTCGAGTAACCGTCCAATAATGGCCCTATCAAATGACTCCCGATCCTGAAAATCTTTAGGGTCAAAATAGATCCCCGGAACACCTGCTTGACGGGCGTGTTCAAGTGCATAGGCCTCTTTTTTATCTGAGATCACGACCTTTAAATGTGCTTCAATCTTTCCGGCCTTAATGGCCTTAATGATGGCCTCCAAATTACCACCTCGACCAGACGCCAATACGGCAAAATTCATCATTCCTCTCCTACCATCGTATCCTGAACAGGGTTAAATTTAAATAGACCGATCAAACCAACTATGATAAATATACCACCAACACCAACTAAAATCCAAAGGCGGTCGATATGTTCAGATAAAAAAGAACTCGTCATCATGGCCAACAAAAAAGCCAAATACACCACAAATTCCATGGCCGCAAAGACCTTTCCCGACATTTCCATAGCACAGAGCTTATTGATAACGGTGTTGGGGGCGACTGTCACAGGACCTACGACCAGACCCAAGACAAAAGAAAGTCCCAATGCCAACAAATGATCATGGGTGCCCTGGACCAAACAAGCGAATAGGACCACCATGGCCCCTCCCAAAATGAGCGACCAGAAAATGACTTTATAGGCAGCGATACTTTTACCCCATTTCCCATAACCCAGGCTCCCTAGAAATAAACCCAAGGTCATTGACACTACCAGGAAACCCAGGTCCTTGGTAACACTATGGAAGGCCTGTTGGATAAACACAATAATGACCACGTAAATCGCGCCGACAGCAGCCAAAAGGATAAACATTGTCCAAAAAATAAAACTGATCTCTTTTTGAGAGCGTATATAATTTATCCCGTCGACAATTTCATGCCACACACTTTTTTGGTTCTCTAACATGTCTTTAGTACCGGCAATAAACGTTTTTTTATTGGGAAACCTATAATGAAAAGCTCTGATCGAAAAAACAAGGGCCGCTGAAAGAAAATAACACGCCGTGTCCCAGCAAAACCCTGCAAAAAACCCGGTGTGCTCGACGATCCAACTACCCAAGAGCACACCCAATCCTCCGGCAATCATAGCAGTGATGGTAGACAAAGAATTGGCAATATGTAGATCATCCTTATGGACAATCTCAGGGATAAAGGACATTTTTGCCGGTATATAAAAACGGCTCAAGGAAGAAATAACGAATACCCCCACATACATGGGCCAGATGGAAGGCAAATGGATGAGATAAAAAGCGACCAATAAAACCAAGATGCTCTGGATAAGATAAGAGATAAAAAGGGTAGTACGCCTGTCCCAGCGATCAATATAAACTCCCGCGATCGGCCCGATGATAAATGCAGGGACAATGGCAAAAGAAAATAATTTTGACATTTCCATCACTGAGCCTGGATGGAGTGCCGTCATTAACCCCACCAAGGCCATTTGATAGACCCTGTCGCCAAACTGGGAAATCAGTTGGGCAAACCAAAAACGGAAGAAATCCCTACTTTTTTTATCACAGATAAACTGCCACATAATATTTGATTTCAAGTCAAACTCTAAATCCCAAACAAACTCAAATGACCAAAAATGTAAAAACCAAAACGACTTTGATCATTAGGATTTTGAATTTAGAATTTCTAAATGCTTAGATGCAAACTCCCTTTGAAAAGTGGTTACGCCTTGAAGATCTAATAATTTTTTATACGCCATCTTGGCTGCTGACCAATCGCGATTTGCTTCATACAAAGAACCTAAATTAAACCAGGCATCAGTCTGGCTGGGATTTAAACTGACGCTCTTAAGAAAGGCATCTATGGCCGGCTTCTGCTGGCCAATTTTAGCATAATAAATCCCGATCGCCAACCACCCCCGGGCATCAAATACCGTTCCCCTCTTTAATTGTTGATGGATATGCATCATGGTCAATTTTTCCTGACGTTCGACCAAAGCCTTGTTCTTGCCTGGGTCAAAAACGACAAATTGCTCCATCCCTTCAATCCATTTGCCTTGCTGGCATAAAGATGTGCCTAAACTGATGTGATACGCCGGATTCAGGGGCTCTGCTCTGACCGCCGCCCGAAAATGTTTTTCAGCATCGGGAATATCATTCCTGAATACACTTAACAAACCCATGTCACCCTGTACACGAGGGTTGTTAGGCTCAAAAGCCAATGAACGTTTGATCATATTAAACTCATTGGAAGCATAAATACTCTGCTCAATGGCAGTCAATAATAAAAATACTAAAAAACCACCGGCCAAAAATTTCAATAAGAGTGGATTTACAAAATTCTTGCTGGTGTTTAGTCCATACGCCCATTGGAAAGCCATCACCATTCCTACAAAAACCGGGATACATGCTAAATATAAAAAATGTTCAGCTGTTGATATATGTCCCGCACCCACTCCGATACTGGCCACAAGTTGTGAAACCGGCAAAAGTTCCAGCGAAAACCATGCCATCAAAAACAAAACAAAATGATGGATTTTCCGGTAAGAAAGAACAAGGACACTCAGGGCCGCGGCCCAAAAGAAACAAGTCCCCAACACCTGAGGTTGCTTAAAGGACATCATAAATGGCAAGCAACGGTCATAATGCAGGTCTACGGGAAATAATAACATACGCAAATCTGTGATCACCGAGCGCAAGAATGTCACAAAGCCCAGGACCAAGACAAAAGGCTGGCCGGTCTGATGCACGTCAGTAATGCCAAAATACTTTCTTAAGAACAGATACCCCGCAATACCGATCAAAAAAGGCCATAGGTATTTAAATTTTTGGTTCCAGGGGACGGTTTTATCCGTTGATAGATAGGCGATGATGACAAACGGGAGGACACCCGTTGACTCTTTACATAATAATCCCAAAAAGAATGTGACAAAGACCAAAAAACCAAATCCCCATCGACGGTGTTTATAAAACCCCAAGAACAATACAAAACTGCTTAATACGAAAAAA
>CAYZLU010000255.1:0-3923 GCA_964479285.1 uncultured Planctomycetales bacterium
CCGAAAAGCTCAGTCCAGCGTTCGATTTTGTTGGAAATGTCAAAAACTAATTCGTATGGCGCGTTGATGATTATTGAGTTTACAGTATGCCCCATAATACCTCCGTTTAATTATGATGAACGGTTTAAAGAATTCAAAATATTCTTTCTCTGCAATTCATTAAAATCCTGTCCATAAAACCTTAAAAACATTTCTTTTCTTAGTTCTTGTAAAGAACTTTGTGGGTTCTCATTAAGAATTGAACTGCGTACTATTTGTCTAGCCGTATCGAACATCGAGCTACCCATCCGCAGCCTTTCAATAGGTGTGCGTTTCATTATCATCTGGTGAAAACGTAATTGTATCGATTCATGCGTATCAAACATTGTTCACCTTTTGATAAATGTCGTGTAAACCCAGTTGCTTAACCCAATGATTAAGATACGTTTGGTCTAAAGGCTTAACTAAATTTAGCAAGTTTTGAACGTCTTTTAACTGCAGTTCCGAAATGCTATCTTTAGCCCAGGATAATTTTGCCAAAATTAAATCTTCTGCTGAAATCAACCATGTAGGAGCACCGTTAATGTCTATTTTTCTCCGGTGCGTAAACATAGCCTCCTGCCAAGAAGAATCTTTACGTAAAATGAAATCTATTTTAATGACGAATAGTGTATGGATGAGATTAAACATTCCGCGTTTTTGGACCTCATCTTTTACCATATCAGGGTCAACAAAAAAATCTGTTTGAAACAATTGAATAAATTCATCCACATTTTCCATTTTCATTTCAATAACAACATCAATGTCTCTTGTCATACGTGGAATAGTATAATAATTTGCTGCAATGGAGCCAGAAATCACGTAGGCTATTTTTGCCTTATCCAGCCGCTGCGTCACTTCATTTAAGACTTTTAATTCATCATTCATATGTTTTATGGGAAATATCGAATAATAATTTGATTATTCACCTCAATGCTCCCATCTTTTGCTGGAAGAAAAATAACAATACACGCATCCCATACCCATACTAAAACAAAGTCTATAACTTTAATTTGTGGAATCGTAATAATATCGCGTAGAATTACACAATTTTTTATTAGGATTACAATCAGGGTCAGCTTCAGGATATCGGCCATGCAGAACTTTATACTGTTCTAGCTTTAGGATCTTTTGATTGTATTTCTGCACATTAAAATCATAGTCTTTTGCAATAATAAATCCAAAAAATATAAAGGGCGATATTAATACTGTGCTAATAATTAACCCTGTCGATATGGATCGTATCCGATTCCAAAAAAATACTATTAAAACGACAGGGGTAACGAGAAACAATATAAAAAATAGCGTAAGACTAATAAATGGAAAATTTAACGGACCTAATAGATCTAGCAATAAAATATCTACTATAAAAGACACTACAGGATAAAAGAAACCAAGTATTGCTGGCCATACTGGTCTTTTATTTCTTACACAGATCCATAGGAGAAAAACTACTGCAATACCAATTTCTATAATAAATTTATCCATATTATTAAATTTATTAATTTAATGCCCCGTCAGCTTAATTGGATACTGTTTTTTCTTAAAAAGAGCATTACTTCTGATGTACCTATATTACCTTCGTGAGGGGAAAACAAGTAATACTATTTGCTACAGAGAGCTACAATAAAACTGCGGCTCTTCTTTATTTTATAGTATTGCCACGACCCTACTCCATCCTGCCCCTGCGTTCTTGACCTTCACCGGCAAGCATGAAACTATAAAACCAAATGGTCTTGGAATTGCCCCTAGATTTCCTAAACGCTCCATGTGGCAATATTCGCGCTTGCGGCCCAGGAAATGGCAGGGCCAGATTTTAGTTTTGTCTTTGGTGGTCAGAAATTCTTTGAACATTAAAAAACATGGGCGGTCAAGACCGATGGTGTCAATACCCAACATTTTGATGCCGCAATCCAGTAAATAATCTATCGCATCGGGTGTACATCCTACATATTTATTCACGTAATCATCTGTTCCCAAAAGCTTATCGCCACCAGTGTATAAAAGGACAATGTCCATCGGCTTTAATTTATAATTGATCTTATCAAGAGCAGCAATGACTTCTTTTTTACCAATAGCATCTGGAAATTTTAAATGCGTAAAGTCAAGCACGACCCCTGGACCGTAACACCACTCTAATGGCACATCCATGATCTGCTTGGCAGGCTTACCCTCGCACGTGGACCCGTAATGAAAGGGCGCGTCTACGTGGGAACCCATATGCACTGAAGAATTGACCACTTCTAAAGACAGCATTTCACCGTCAGGGATTTCATCGGCGGTAGCTACACGCTCGCCACGATCAAAACGTTCCTGGCCACCAGGCTGCTTGGACATCACCACCCAGTTAAAATGCTCAACACCCGCCTTGTGCGTGATACGCTCTACTGTTGCGGCGTGGGTTTCAACCAAGGCATCATCGATAGGTAAAGATAAATCTATTATTTTCATTTAGCTTTTAAGATTTCGACAATTTCGTTAAAAGAATGAATTTTCTTGAGTTCGTTGTCTTTAAGAGAAAAACCTAACTCTTTTTTTATCACCACAGAAATTTCTACCATTTCGGTCGAATCAATCCCCAAAGACTCATCCAGCTTGGCTCCTGGGACGATTTCGTTTTCTTTGATATCGAGGACTTTTTTAAAAATGGATTTGAGTTTGCTTTCGATGTCGGTCTGGGTGTTCATTAATTCTCCTCCCTAAAATGAGAGACAGACACCACTTTTGCTGCAAAATGCGGCTAAAAGTGGTGTCTGTCCCCTTTTTGCAATATTAATACACAATTGATTCCACCTCTACCTCTGTTAATGATCATAGCATTTTTGATTACCTTATCTTGCGCCTTGTTGAAACAATAATTTAAATTGCATTCTGGATCAGGCGTCTCATAGTTAATGGTCGGTGGAACTATGTTATGTTCCATGGCCAAGACTGTTGTAATAACATCTAGGACACCGCTGGCACCCAGCATATTTCCATAAATCGATTTTGGAGCAGACACAATCACCTTTTGGGCATACTCACCAAATACATTCTTTATGGCCTTTGTTTCAGTCGCATCACCTAATTGGGTCCCTGCCCCGTCGGCACAAATATAATCAATGTCTTTTGGCAATAAACCAGCATCATTCAAAGCAATCTTGATGGCACGAGCCAATTGTTTGCCATCCATACTGGGTTCAATTCGATTAACAGCATCCGTCGTCGTGCCATAGCCAATGATATTAGCATAGACATGGGCCCCACGATTGGCTACCCTCGATTGCGGTTCTAAAGTCAACACACCGGCACCTTCAGCGATAGCCAGCCCATCACGATTTTTATCAAAAGGCCGGTATGCACGGTTAGGGAAGTCATTATTTTCTGTCAACATCCCAGAAGTATTGCAACACAATAGGGCATACGGTGTGACCGGTGCCTCCATCCCTCCAGCTAAAATAAAATCACACTTACCGCGAATAATGGTGCGTGCAGCATAACCGATGGCCATCAAGGAACTGGCGCGATCAGCTACAATGGTTTTACTAAACCCTTTGATACCGTAATTAATAGAGATCTGACCTTGCGGTGCGGCCGGAAACCAGGCAGAAGCCATAAAAGGACTGACCCCCTCGCGGCCCTCCATATACATATCGCGCAATTCAGTTTCCGCGTACAACCAGCCGCCAATGGCATTGCCCATAAAAATGCCCACACGTTTAAGATTTTCTTCAGGCAAATTGATCTTGGCATCTTCAATGCAAAGTTCAGAGGCGACAAGCGCCATATGAGAAAATAGGTCAATTTTCTTTAAAAGACGGGAAGAAACATTGCTGTACGCTTCAAGCTCTTCAACATGACCGGCAATCCTGGACGGATATAAAGAGGCATCAAAACGTTCGATTTTCTTAACAGCGCTACGCCCG
>CAYZLU010000256.1:0-3899 GCA_964479285.1 uncultured Planctomycetales bacterium
GCGGTTCAGAAGGGGTGGCCTTTGCAACGACGATGATCGTCAATGAGTCCCTGACAGATATGCAGCACTACAAGTCTGACGGCGGGAAAAAATACAGTGAGGATGATCTCCATCGGGCCCTGGAAGAAACAGAACGTCAGCTGGGAGAACTGCAAGTCAAGCTGGAAGCAACATTGTTTGATATGACAGCGCTTATTTTCACTGCCCAAATCCTTATGCTCAAGGACAAAGGTTTTACAGATTCTATTTTTTCTTTGATTAGGCAAGGGATTAATCCGCCCCAAGCCATTGTAGAGGTGGTGTACGATTATGTGTCCAAATTTAGCAGGATAGAAGATTCATATTTGCGTGAGAAAATTTATGATGTCAAGGATGTGGGCAGGCGTCTTCTGGAGAACTTGACAGGTTACGCCCAAACACAGCATGACTATCAGGACAAGATTGTGATCGCCCGGGAGCTCTTCCCTTCGGATGCCTTAAAACTTTTTTCCCAGAAAGTCAAAGGTATCATCCTTTTAAGCGGGGGGGCCACGTCCCATGTGGCCATTTTGGCGCGTTCTTTGAATATTCCTTTGGTGGTCACCCATGAACAGGCGCTTTTATCTCTAGATCCAATGATAGAGGTGCTTTTGGATGCCTATACGGGCTATATTCATATTAATCCTGATCCTTTGGTCAAAGCCAGGGTTTTAGAACGGGAAGATTTAAACCGTAATATTGGCGGTTTAAAGAACATGATACAGGAACGCCCCAGGACCAGCGATGGTGTCACTGTCAAACTCATGGCCAATATTAATCTGCTGGGGGACCTGAAGGCAGCAAATGAATTTAAGGCAGACGGGGTTGGCTTATACCGTACGGAATTCCCGTTTATGATCCGAAGTAATTTTCCTTCGGAAGAAGAGCAATACCTGATTTACCGTCGCCTGGTCGAGGGCATGCCCGGAAAGGACATTACTTTGCGGACCCTGGATATAGGCGGGGACAAAATCCTTTCCTATTCTGATTACGGTAAGGAGTCGAATCCATTTTTGGGACTGCGTTCCATCCGATTGTCTCTGAAACATGTTGATGTGTTTGTGGCCCAGTTAAGGGCCATCCTGCGCTCAGGGGCTGGCAGGCGTATCCGCATCCTTTTTCCGATGATCTCTTCCCTGGATGAGTTTTTGCAGGCCAAAAGCATTGTCCAGGAATGCATCCATCAATTGAAAACTGAACGCAAAGAATTTATCCAGGACCCTCCCTTAGGTATTATGGTCGAGCTTCCATCTATGGTGGAAATCATTGATGAGATGGCCGAAGAAGCGGATTTTTTTTCCATCGGTACAAATGATTTGATCCAATATATGCTGGCAGTTGACCGTACCAATGACCGGGTGGCCCAGCTATATATGCCACATCATCCTTCAGTCCTGAGGGCTATAAAGAAGATCGTGGATGCTGCCCTTAAACATGGCAAGGAAGTTTCTATCTGCGGGGACATGGCCAATGACCCAAAATATTTGAGCCTTCTTTTGGGGTTGGGGATCAGGTGTTTTAGCATGGACGCGCGCTATCTGCCGCGCATGCATGAACGCCTGCGGCAGTTGTCCTTGCAAGGCTGCGAAAAATTGACACGGGAGGTTTTGGCCCAAAGCCAAATCAGCCGCATCACACAAATACTCGATCATGTTAATTACCCTGCGTAACCAAGCCCTAAAGGTATTTTTTTTATTATTTTGCTTGTGTTCTTTGGCATTGCATCTGGCCGCACCCATCAATTTGACAGCGGTGGACATTGGCAGGCATATTAAAAATGGTGAATTGATATTATCGGGCAACGCCCAAGTGCTCTACAAGAATTTTTATTCTTTTACTTATCCTGATTATCCTTTTATCAATCATCATTGGTTTTTTGGTGTTATTTCCTGTGTTATTTTTCACATGAGTGGTTTTAAAGGATTGTCGGTGTTCTATATTTTTCTTTTGGTCCTTTCGTTTTTACTGGCTTTTGATTCTGCCCGAAGGTATTCTAATTTCAACCTTGGTCTTTTTTCCTGTGTGGCTGCATTTTTATTGCTGACCGGCCGTACGGAGATCCGTCCCGAAGGATTTAGCGTATTTTTTGTGGCGTTTGATTTTTGGCTCCTTCAGCGTTTTTTGCAACGCAGCATCAGTGGCCATGTGCTTTTGATTGTCATTCCCATCCTTCAAATTTTTTGGGTCAACATACATATCTTTTTCTTTATGGGACCGGTACTCATCGGCCTTTTTTTATGGCAGGCGAAATTGGCTGGTGAGCCCAAAGAGCGTCTTGGATTCTTACAACGGTTGCTTTGGCTTTGCGTACTGCTTAATCTTATTAACCCTTCCGGCTTATGGGGGATGTTGACGCCTTTGAATGGATTTAAAAAATTTGGGTATGATTTGGCCGAAAACCAGACCGTGTTTTTTATGATCCATCGGTTTGGGAATGATATTATATACAAATATTATGTGGCGGTGGCGATGGTGTTGATTGTAGGGATAATACTTGCTTTACGGCGTGACGGCATCAAGGCAATGCCTATGGCGGTCTTGGGTGTTTTTATAACGATGGCCGCTTTTCGGGCGGTACGTTTGATCATGCCATTCGCGTTTCTTTTTATTCCTTTGGCTGCGTGTTTTTATTCGCCGTATGTCAAAAAAGGAGCAGTCAGTTTTGTATTGGTGTTTGCAAGCATAGCGGGGATCGTCCTGTTCTGGTGTCTTAAGCCGGCCCATCCGTCAATCGGCCTTATGCCCAATGTGAATGCCTCGGCGGAATTCTTTAAAAAGAGCGGTTTAAGTGGGCCGGTTTTCAGCAATTATGATATTGGCGGTTATTTGATTTATCATCTCGGCGGGCAAGAGAAGGTTTTTGTAGACAATCGCCAGGAAGCTTTTCCTCCGGATTTTTTTCAAAAGGTGTATATTCCCATGCAAGAGGACCCCTCGGTTTGGAAAACATTGAGTGAAAAATACGGTTTTAACGTCATTTATTTTTACCGCCATGATATAACGCCATGGGGGCAATCTTTTTTGATTGACCGTGTACTTGACCCTCAATGGGCGCCGGTATTTGTGGATGATTATACGATCATTCTTGCCAGACGGGGAAGTGTTGATCAAGGGATCATTGATCGTTATGTATTGCCCTCAAACATGTTCAGTGTCGTCCGTAATAATCCTCAATAAAGAAGGGGGAGTTTTATGAATTGGACAAAGTTTTTGATTGTAATGGCAGTGATGACTGGTTTTTTTTCTGGATGTGCCACCATGAATGAAAAAATGCCATTAGATGCAGATCGCACGGCACAAACTTTTTTTGATGACTTGCAAAGATCAGATAAAGAGGGCGCCTATGCCCTTTTTGGAAAAGGCCTGTCGCAGAGGATTTCTTTTGATCAATTTGACCAGTTTATGCAGACACTCCGGGACCAGTGGGGAAGGGTCGATACTGATGAGACCGCACTGATGCCATTTCATCGAAGGATTGGAGAGCAAAACTTCATCCCGTTAAATGTGACTGCACAGCAGATCAAACGTTATATATTTGATGTTAAGTTTGAAAATGCCGAGATGAATTTCGATCTGACCCTTGCCCCTGAGGCTGGAACGTATAAAATCGTTTGGTTTTCTGTTTGGGGGAGCAGTATTTATATGACTCCTAAGGTCCAGGAAAAAATAGAGGAATTGTTTTCAAAACCAGACAATTCGTAATGCTTGCGACGCGATGCGTAAAACTGGACATCTCCGACGAAATCCGATATAAATTATGTCGAACGCAGTCTTTTGCTCAAAATCTGCCATTAGTGCCTATCGGTAACGATCCGTTTAATATGGTTGTAATCATTAAGCCGTTATAAGCGAGTTATTCCCTCCCCCTTGAGGGGAGGGTC
>CAYZLU010000257.1:0-3882 GCA_964479285.1 uncultured Planctomycetales bacterium
GATCATCAAATGGACCTCAGCCCCCTGCGGAACCCCCTCATGACAT
This sequence comes from uncultured Planctomycetales bacterium, assembly GCA_964479285.1. Lineage (GTDB taxonomy): Bacteria > Omnitrophota > Gorgyraeia > Zapsychrales > Fredricksoniimonadaceae > JABDGZ01. The sequence continues at coordinate 47 of CAYZLU010000257.1, forward strand.
ACGATACTACCGTCTTCCAGGATGTCAATAAGGTTACGCAACAAATACTGGCGGGGCTCCTCCAGGTAGATACCGAGGGGGTACAAAGCTGCGTATGAATTTAATGTCACATTCTTGAGTCCTTCAGCATCGACCCCCAGAAAATGTTTATAAATTTCGACAGCCGGCTTATGGTCAATGGTACGGATAATGTAGCCGTCGACCTTGGTGATGGTGCGCGGTTTACCCAGCGGTTTAAAACCGTGTTTACAACCCAAGGCCAGATGGAACGTTCCCCCTAGCAGCAGGCCGACGGCGGAATTATGTAATATCTGGTCTTGAAAGAATTGGGAGAGTTTTTTATATTTGAAGTCATCACTGGAAACGGCCCCAAGCACGGGAAACCCCCCTCCCAAGGACTCTTTGACGCCACGGATAAATTGCGAACTATTTTTTTCAATGCCTTCTGAGAAAGTGATGAATACTTCCCGATGGGAAGTGTTTAAGTCCTGTGCTGCCCGGCGGGCAAGGTCAAAGCCGGTATAATGCGTATCTTGGTTGTCGACATCACTTATCGCGGAGACGCCAAAAAGCATATCGTCAGAGTTAATTCCTATAAGGGCGATGCCGCGATTGGTCACGCCATTGGACAAAATGATCCCTCCGGTGGAAGAGCCGACCAAATGTTTTGGCCTGAGAGTACGGGTTATGACGACTTGAACTTCAGGAACGACATACTGAGGGGAAGCAAAGACAATGACCAGATCAGTGTTAGCCGTGTTGAGTTGATTTTTGACCTGGACACAAGCCTGTAAAATAGCCTTTTGAGGATCGGGGTGTTGGCTGAAGCCAATGCTGATACTGGTAGACAAAGAAAGGCTCCTTATGTTAAAGCATGATTCCCATATTTGATTATAAATTTAAGATACCAGGTGTCAACGATATTTGTTGACGATTAAGAAGCTTTGCGATATCCTTACTTTCCATATGTTCTTCGGCCCCATCGTCTAGCCTGGTCAGGACGTCTGCTTCCCTTGAGCTTAAATTCCGACGGAAAAACAAATTGAAAATTACCGACGTAACCGTGTAGAAACAGCGTGGTTACTTCTTTTTTATGCTTCCCTTTTCTTCCTAAGTTTTTCTTAAATCTTCCTGTGTTTGCCAGCCGTTGGATCATAATTTGGATCATAAAAATATTTGGCAGATCTGAAGGTAGGAATGAGATAGCATCTGAGTTCACGATTAAAACAGTGTTTATTTCAGTTTAAATAGGGCGATATGGTTTGATCAGCCAATTATGGTATAAAACATGTCGCCAGCATTTAAAACTGAAACAGATCAATTTCATAACTTTTGGGATATTTTAGTGAATTACCACCACGCAGTGATTTTTATATAGATGAGGTATGGAATAAGCCAGCCATTAAAAGTGTCCAAAATCAATTTTAAAGGGGTATATATGAAGAAATTAATCGAAGAAATGCAGAAGCAAATCAAAGAAGGAAGAATAAGCTTTAGTGGGCATATTGATTTAGAAAACAAAGATGAGTCAGGACAAGAAGGGCCAATTAAAGGCACATTAAAAAAGCCGATAGCAGTTAAGGCCAACAAATAAATAGTCTAAACTAGCCAAAGTATTAAACGGGGGCAATTCTTTTAAGGGATTGCCTTTTCTATTTCCTTTTACCTTAAATATTGGAAAACAGATTATTCATCTGGGATTTTAATAAATTACAGATGGTTTTTATTTGTTTTAGAATAAAGTTTAATACGAAGGAGAATTATGAACAGAATTTTAGATATTATTTCAATCCTGATATGTTTATTGGGAACATTTATAGTCAGTGCGGACAGTATTTCTTGGGGAAATAAAATCATTGATAAATGTACCTATTGGGGGGATATAGATAAAGATGTAGAGCGTTTGGATCGATTTAATTTTGTATATGCAGGTACAGATATTAGGATTGGTGTGATAGATAAATCAGAAAAAGGATTTAATGAGATTGCACAAATTATAAGTCATGATAGACAAGTAACTAAAAAAATAATTTATATTGTTCAAGGTGGAATGGTGAGATTGGCTATGGATCATATAAATACCATTAGTGTTGTCTATGAGGGAGACAATACGTCGCGTCCCATTACGAATGATACAGATTTCAAGGAATGGTTAAAAAATGCTAGGGAAAGAGACTTAACCAAGTGGGGCATTTGGGTAATTGCTTTTGGTACTATATTAAGCATTTTTTCACGGATTATATCTGATCGGAAGAAAAACGAACATTCGTTACCCTCATTCCCATATTGATTCTGCTTTCTTGGGGGTGATTGGCAAATTATAAATAAAGAGTAAGCCTCTAATGCCGAACTTATGCGTGAAAAATATCAAAATAATGTGAATAATACTTCATTATAATGGGCCGACAAAGAATTATTTTTGAATGAATAAAAACATTTTGGATTAAACGTCCTGGATTGTCGATCAAGACCTCTTTAGTCGACAAATCTTCCAGATTAACAGTTTTATTTAGCACATTCCCTGACGATAACCGCAATTCGAGAGACAATGTTTGTTTCTTGTGGGAAGAGTTGATAAATACTAAGGAGAATTGGTCACAATCATCAAAACGAACTTGTGGTTTATAGACACTTTTTTTAAAAAGACTGGTTAACAACATGCTTTTGACCGAATTACTTTTTTTAATATCATAATAAGCGGCATGTAAATTCCCATGCAGGAAGTTCCATAGGCCATTATCCCTACGGTATCCTACATAACCTCGTTCAACAATATGTGAACCATGTTGAAGCAGAACTTTATAGTCTCCAATATCATGAAAGCATGCGAATGAGCCTTGACCTTGCACCTTAAAATCTTTGAAGTAAAGCCTCTTCATAGCATGAGGGGCTAGATCGTAAGTCTTCTCAAGAATTTTATTTCCTTGAGCATCCCATATATAGCAAATGACATGATCTGAGACCATTTCCTCAGGTAAAATGCTCGTCCCAATGTTAGTTAGATTGAAAACAGTATCCCAGCATGCATCTTGTTTCCAGAAAAACATGTCGCTGACAGGCGCCATGCCGTTTCCAGGCTTGAGCATGAGGGGTGCTTTGGTATTCAATAAGACCCTGATGCGCAATCCAGCTTTAGAATCCAAAATAGGTCGCAGTTGTTTTTTAAGATTTGTAAGTAAGGCCATCAAACCACCATGATTTTTTTCTGCGTTGGAAATAATGTTGATCCCCAAAAACGACATATGAAACAGGAGGATGGGTATGTTCGATGCTCATATTACGATTATCTAGCGTCTTGGAGAAATATAATGGTATTCCTATGAATTCATCTGAGAGTGTTACAAACATATCGTCGGGATAAGAAGAAACTACATCATTAAGGTCAATATAATTATGTTCATTGGTATAAACATTTACTTCCTTAATGATTTCTTTCTTATCATTGACTATAAGAACTTTACGCTTAGATTTCTGTGGTAAGAATGAAAGGTTAACCAAGATTATTTCACTGATCATATTTTCTCCGCGTTGAATCATTGGAGAACAGCTGACAATCGAAGGTTTATTTGCTTGTGTCATTCGACTGGAGAACTCTCCTTGATAACTGGCAGCAGTAAAGTCGCTATAAATTTTAATATTGGCTCGCCACTCCATGTGATCGTGAACGATCAATTGTTCTAAAACAGAATTCTGTTTTTTTGGATGCATAAATAAAAAAACGGATTTATTTGCAAAATCATTGGGGAATTCTTTGTCGTGGATAGTAAGGGAGGAGTTATGTTTAATGGTAGCTAAATCACGGCATATCCATTTTGAACCATCAGAATAAAAGGCAT
>CAYZLU010000258.1:0-3868 GCA_964479285.1 uncultured Planctomycetales bacterium
TTCATAAGGACCATAAAAAGATGGCGACATTGACGGCCATACAGAATGCCGGAAGGTTCGGGGTAGTCAATATAGCCAGCGGGAACAAGGTATCATCTTTTTTGGAAAAGCCCAAAGAAGAAAATGGATGGATCAACGGGGGATTTTTTGTTCTCGAACCGGAAGTATTTGACCTTATAGGCAATGATGATACGGTCATTTGGGAAAAGGGACCGCTTGAGGAGTTGTCAAAACAGGGAGAACTATGCGCGTATAAACATACTGGTTTCTGGGGTTGCATGGATACCTTAAGAGACAAGATAAATTTCGAACAGATATGGCAATCGGGAAATGTTCCTTGGAAAGTATGGTAATTTTCCGTTTAATAGATAAATATTATAGAAAGGACATTAATGTTGATTCGTTTGATGAAAATAGTAAAACGAATTGATTTTATTTTTTTCTGTCTTGTTTTCGGCACATTTTTAATCAATATTCCGTATTTCAAACCCTCATTTTTTCCGCATCATGATACACTATACAACTTTCAAATATTCTATTTTTTTTATAATGAATACTTCTTTCATCATACGATGGCCCAATGGATCCCTTATGGTGCCTACGGGATCCCGTCTGCTTTGTTTCAGCTTGGTTTTTTGACTCCTGCCGATTATTTTTTAGGTTTTTCGGGGGCTTTGTTAGGGGTCAAGAATGTTTTGTTTCTTTTTAAAGTGGCCACCCTTCTAGAGCAGTTGACTTTTCTTTTAGGTATGTATTTTTTGGCCAAGGTCCTTTTTAAGAGAAGAACAATCGTCCTGTTGGTTTGTATTGCTTCATTTTGCAGCATGGAATGGTGTTACCAGATATGTTTTAATCTTAGGCTGTATGAATTCTTTCCTTTCGCGTTATATTTTTTGGTTTTGTTTTTTGAACGCAGGCGTGCTGCGTATTGCTGGATGGCATGTATCATGGGTGTTCTTTGGTCTCTGGGATCAGGATTTTATTTCACTTTTTTGTTCATTTTCTTGGGGTTTATTATTTATGCTGTTTTGTTTGCTTATTATCCAGGTACCTGGAGGTATGTCTGGCCCCGATCCAGACCTGATGCCGGAGTAATGGTGCTTTTCTTTGTTCTGGCAGCTGCTTATCTGTTGTTTCTTAAGGGTTCCTTTGAACAAATAGCCATTTTACATCGGTCATCCTCGTCTGGTGCAGCAAATTCTCTTGAGATGTTTTTGACGTATGGCAGGAACGCGTCATTTGGTTCTGTCGTGACATGGTTTTTTTCAGGGACACCGGTATACACGTCTTTCGGTGCCGGAAGAGACAATACGGTATATGTGGGTTTTGCTACCGCTGTTTTATTTATTTGGTCGGTCATTTTTGTCAGGAACAAATATTTTATGGCGGTCCTGGCTGGGTTTATGGCATTGGTATGGTTGTCTTTTGGGGGGATTATTGCAAGTTTGGTGTATTATTTTCCAGGGATGAAATTCTTCAGGCACGTGGGTCTTGTTTATCCGCTAGTAAAGATATGCGTGGTTTTAGGGGCTGGCTTTGGATTGGCAAATTTCTTGGAATGCACGGGGACTATCCGGATGAAGCGGGTGATTTTGACCATTGGGATTTGTTTATTATTGCTGGATACAAGCCAAGTTTTCCATTATGACATGGGTCTAATTATTTCAAAAGTGATGATATATTTCATCGTATTCTTGATTTGGCTGTGCGTTCGTTCTGTGGTGATGATCAAAAGCAAGAGTACAGGCCATTCTATTCCGTCCCTGTTTATTGAACATGCTTTTTCCATATTGTTGATCGGGGCATTATGTCTGGATGTTGTTGCATTCAGGAAAGATTTGTATGATTGCTGGCCTAAATTGTCCCAAAAAGCATTGGCAGGTTTAAAGAGCGTGGAAGTCAATGAGTTGCCGTTCGTCAAACAGAGGGGGCAAGAGCCAGCTGGGCGTCAAGCCCTGGCATTTCTATTGCAAAAAAGTTCAATGGATAGATTTTCCGCACCATATGAATCAATATATGCTTTTGCGCAAAGTGATCCATGTAATGCCATGCCTGACTCTGGGTTGTTGACGAATAATATGAATGATTTTTTGAGCCTCGAGTTCTTGAATAATGATGAAAGAGATCGTATTAGGGGATGCAGCACGCCTAAGTTGAGACTTCTGGGAGGCGAGAAATACTTTAGTAATACAAAAGAAATCACGGATTATATGCAATCTGGAATTAAGTTCGATGGTATTGCATTGCTTCAGGTCCCTCCCAAAGCAGGGACGGCCGTAAGCGCTGGAAAGAAGGGGTACGCGCAAGGGTTAGGCAGCATTTCCGTAATGAATTTTTCAGCTAATGGGCTTGGGATGTGGACAGAAATAAAGAAAAAAGACGGGGCCTGGTTAGTTTATGCTGATTCATTTTATCCTGGTTGGCATGCTTATGTGGATGGTACGTCTACTGCGGTATACAAGGCTTTCACTGCTTTTAAAGCGGTTTTTGTGGCAGCGGGCAAGCATGAGGTGCGTTTTATATTCTTAAACAATCAAACGTTTATACTGAGTTACATTATAGCCATCTTAGGATTGATGGCAGGTGCAGGAAGCTTTCTTCTTTTATTGATCACATTATTATGCTCTTTTGATTTGGAAAGAGTAAAGGAATAAGTATGGTGCTTTCCCGAATATATCGATGTGTGGTGCTCATTTTAATTTGTAATGTTACTTTCTTTTTGTTATTGCATCCGATTCAAAATTCTTATTTTTCGACAACATCTGATGAAGGTCATTATTTAAAATACGCATCTTTAGTCGCCCAAAAGGGGATGCCGGCATTTAATGATTTAATATCATGGTACGCTTCCAGTGATGAGGCGCGTAAACATCCAGCCCCGGTCAGGGTGGGGTACATTCTTTTGGGCGCGTTCTTATTTAAAGCATTCGGGGCCCCAAGTTTTGGTATTTTGGCGTTCATTTCGACCATGAGCTTCCTGATTTTTTTGTGCTTGTGTTTTTATTATGTGCGTAAATATTTTGATTTGGACACAGCATTATTAACAGCCTTATTATTGGCATCGTCTCCGTTAATGCTGGGGTTAAGCCGCAGGGCCTTGGCGGACAGCCCGGAGAATTTGTTGTGGGGGTTGACGGTATGGTTGTTTTTAGATGTATTATTGAAACCAGGCCGTTTTAGCTATGCCGGATTCCTGATGGCCCTTACGGCCGCGATCACTTTTAAAGAGGCTACTCTTATTTTAATCCCTTTTTTTGTGATGGCCGGATTAGTGGGACGACAAAATGGCGCTGTCATCAAGCCTTTTCAAATAGGGGGAATTTTCATTGTCCCGCTGATTTCTATATTTCTTCTTTATGCGTGGATTTATGGAGGGTTAGGGGACTTAAAGACAGCCGTCATAGCTATTGCTAAAACACATTTTTCATCCAACGATCCTAATTCTTACGCTATTTATTATTCTTCAGGCCCTTGGTTTAGATATATATTAGATTTTTTATTGCTGAGTCCTTTTGTGACACTTCTTTTTATTGGTTTTACCGGTTATCTGTGCATTCAAAGGACGGCCTTGGACTTTATAAAGACGTATTTATTAATGTATTATGGTTATGTGTACGGCATATTGAGCTGTTTACCCCACAGCAAGGTGGTACGATTTGTGGTGAACCTGGAAATGGTGATGGCATTGTTCGCCGTTTTAATGCTGGGAAATCTGTCAAAAGGTCCAGGCGGTGAAAAAAAGCGACGATGGCCACTGTATGCGGTTTTCGTTATTTTTCTATATAACTTGCATAGTTTTGACATTTTGTTATATGATAAATCTGTATTAGATCCGATCAGCTACTGGTTGCTGATCGGATCTAATACA
>CAYZLU010000259.1:0-3859 GCA_964479285.1 uncultured Planctomycetales bacterium
TGTCGCAGGGCCGACAAAGCTGGATATTTTAATGATCAATTGGCTTATACATAATGCTTACCCCTTTAACATCATTGTCAATAAGATCGACAAGGTGGGGCCTTCAAAACTTGATGTGAGAAAGAAGGAAATTGCCGGGCAACTGGTGGTGGATATTGCTGATATCTTTTGGATCAGTTCAATAAAGAAAATCCAGATAGAACCTCTGCAAAATCTGATCACCATATTGTTGCGCTAGAAACTGAAAACTGTGTCGTCATCGATTTTTAAAAGAACTATCACAAGGGGTGACTGGTTTGACTCACGAGAATTATATTGGAGCGAATAAATGATAAATAATAATGACATTATGAAAAAGCTTCGGGTAGCACTTAAGCTAAAGGATACCGACATTATCGATATTCTAAAATTAGCCGAATTTGAGACCACGCCATCAGAACTATCTGCCATATTTCGCAAAGAAGACCATCCAAACTATATGGCCTGCGGGGACCAGATTTTAAGGCGTTTTCTTGATGGTCTTATTATCCGCAACCGTGGAAAAATGGAAAAGCCGCCGAAGAAAGTTCATGCAGAATGGATTAAGTGTCAGCCCTCCCTACGAAGGAGGCTATAAATCCCCTTATCAAACCCCAGTTTTTTCATCAACATAAAACCCTGTAACTTTATAAGTTATAGGGTTTTGTTTTTATCGCTAAAAGGTCATGTTGGAATCTTTTGAAGGTCTTATTATACTAGGGTACAATTGATTCATTTTTGATGGCACTTTATAATAATATTATGTATTTATTCCTCATTTTTTAATTGTATTTTCATTTTTATTTAATTACTTGTTTAGTAGGCTGTTTTTTGCGTGATCAATGTAGGGGTATTGAGCGCAGTATCCGAGAAATGATTTCACAACTATTAAATCATAGGAGATTTTTATGGAAAAAAAAGCCTCAGCTGTTTGGATGGGAGATTTAAAAACAGGTACAGGAAGTATTTCTACCGAGAGCGGGGTGCTTTCTAATGCGCCCTATGGATTTGTCAGCCGTTTTGAAGGCGGGAAGGGAACAAATCCGGAAGAACTTATTGGTGCCGCTCATGCAGGTTGCTTTTCCATGGCTTTATCCGTTCAGTTAGGTAATACAGGCTTGAAAGCAGACAAGATTGAAACCTCCGCAACGGTGACTATGGAAAAATTGGAACAAGGATGGACAGTCACCGCAGTTTTTTTACAGGTTAAGGCCAAAGTCCCGGGCGCAGATCAGGCAGCTTTTGAAAAAGCATCTAATGCAGCTAAGGCGGGGTGCCCTATTTCACGATTATTGAATGCCAAAATCACCATGGATGCTCAGTTAGAGAAGTGAGACAGGTTCTAACCTTCTTTCGCCAGCGCCCCCAGTAATTCTTAGCCGGGGAAACCCAAAAGATATGCAAAAGCCTTGGTGATCATGTGATCACCAGGGCTTTTGCATCTGTCGATTTTGTGTTGGGGGGCTTAGTTAATGGGCGGTAATCGGGGGACAAATAGGATTTGAACCGCTGAGAAATGTTGTCCCCTGGAGGCAGTAACTTTCCCATCTGTTATACCCTGGTACAATTGATTCAATTTTGATCCACCCCTAAAATACAATTATTCAAAAATAGGAAGTAACTACGATTTTTATAAAGATGAAAGAAGGTGTTTATGAGACCAGACGAACTCTATTACCCTAAGGTTAAAGCCTATGAAGGGGGCATTAAAGAATGGTTCGAAGCTGGTTTACCAACTGAAAAATAACGACTTCACAAAAATTTCGTGGGTTCAGGGGTGTTTTTCATTGCATACGACAAGCGTTCGAAATGATCCTCCTTCGCAAACCACGACCGTTTATCATGAACCAGCAGACGACTCAGTTCTTACTACGACACATTAAAATTTAATAAATTAGGCAGATATGGGCAGCAAGAAAGGTAAATCATATGCACAAACCCGATAGAAAGAATTCACACAAAGAAAGAATATTTTCATTACCCCAGAACAAGATTGATTTCGGATATCAAAAAGAACACCAAGATAGATCTCCTAAAGAACAAAAAGTGTCATTAAATAGAGGAGTTGAAGCGCCCTCTTTATTAACAGCTAATAAATCTAGAGAGTCCTTAAAGAATCTCGATGGTTGGCAATTAACTGACGATCATAAAATGATCTATCGTGAATTTATATTGCAGGATTTTATGGCTGCCATTTATCTTATTGATCGTATAGCTCTTATCGCGGAAGATGAAAAGCATCATCCAGATATCCATTTGACGCAATATCGCAATCTGCGTGTTGGACTGACAACGCATGATGTAGGAGGCTTGTCTCAGAAGGACTTTACAGTAGCTTTAAAGATCAAGGACCTTCCCATACTTTTTCATAAACATAATAATGGAGTAGAAATTGATCCACAACCACAAAGTGAAAATCAGATTAGTAAGGGAGAGTCTGAAATAAAAAATCAAGCCCTCAAGACAGAACATAAAGAAAAATCAACACAAAAACCACGATATGAACAGAAGCTCGTTCAACCTAAACAAAGAAAAATCATAAGCCCAGTGCTTAAAAAGGAAAAAAATGTCAAAACACGCCCATCATCAAAGCAAGGCAGAGCAAATTGAAAACGAAGCACACAAAATAGCACCATTTCAGGAAGCAGAAAGAAATTTAAGGGATAAACAATCATAAATAAAATGGAGAAATTGAATGTCTAATGAAACGTTATTTCTATTAATCGTAATTGCTTTGGTTTTCTTTTCTTTGCCTAATTGGTCATATAGCAAGTCATGGGGATATAGGCCAACAGGTGTTTTAACCGTTTTGCTGGTGGTCTTCCTTATATGGGCCATTGCGGGAGGACGCCCGCTCTTTAGGCACTCACTAGGACATGATATTCGATCGACAAGTCAAGATGTGGGAGATTCTGTAAGGCGTACCGTTCAATAGTTAAAAACTGACCCCAAAATAGCTTCGCTCCAATCCTACTTCATTCCGCAACAAAACTCTGAGGGTATTTGAACTCAGAGTTTTTTCTTTTGCGCTATCAAGTACTTAAGGAATTTCATTCTTACTTTGAGACGATAAAATAAGGAATTATACCCCGGTACGATTGATTCACTATATGTTTCTCACTAAAATAACATGATGAAGTTATCTTACGGAGTACATCAATAAAGAAACAGGAACGAAGGAATGAAATATGTTTATTAAATTTGAGATCGCGTTACTGGTCTTAGTCCTTGCTGTTGTCGTTGTTCAGATGACGGGTTGACTCACCACAAACGTTTAAAAGCCGAAGGTAAGACTGACGAGTTTCGTGGCGCTGTCAAAAATAAAATTGATAAAGTCGCTGATGAACTCAAAAAACAGATATAGGTTCCAGTTTCACAAGTAAAATGTATTTATAAATCGGGAGAATAATATGAAGAAGTTTTTATCTGTGATTGCAGGTAGCCCTTGCATGGCTGTTGTCTCAAAAACCGTGGATTGTTCCAATTTCTGGCACGACCAAATTTCATCGCTTAGAAGAGAACATGGGTGTTATTATAATTGAGCTTACAGATGAAGATCTGAATGAGATTGAAAGCGCTTCATCAAAAATTAAGGTACATGGAGCCAGGTATCCTGAAAAATTAGAAAAAATGACCGGTCGCTAAAAGAAAGGAATTGCATTATGGAAATCAAAAGAATTGGATCGCAGCCGTCGACTAAAGGACCGGCCGATTGGTTTACCGGAACGGTGCGCATAGATCCCTTATTTCAAAGAGAAGCGCCAGCTAGACTGGCGGGCGGCAGTGTCACATTTGAGCCAGGTGCGAGGACTGCTTGGCACACACATCCGCTCGGTCAAAC
>CAYZLU010000260.1:0-3847 GCA_964479285.1 uncultured Planctomycetales bacterium
TTTCCCACCATGGCTTTCCACAATCTTTTTGCATATGGCAAGCCCTATGCCAGTACCGGAATATTCTGTTTTCGCATGAAGCCTTTGAAACATGTCAAAAATACGCTCCTTAAACTGTGGATCAATCCCTATGCCATTGTCTTTGATTGAGAAAACCCATATCCGCTCTTCCAACTTAGCATTGATCTGTATTTCCAATGGCTTTTGACTCCTGTATTTAACGGCATTGATGATCAAGTTCTGAAAAAGTTGGACCAACTCCAGATAATTGGCCATTACTTTAGGCATCTTATTACACTCAATAACAGCACCAGCTTCATCAATTAAGGTCTTTAGATTGTCCAATACGTCCTTCAATACAGAAGAAACATCCACCTTTTCATACAATTTTTCTTTACCGATACAGCTATACTCCAACAGGTCCTTGATCAGCCTTTGCGCCTGGCCTACACCTTCTTTAATGAATTTCAAATATTGCTGCTCATGATCATCCAACTTGGGTTGAAAACGTTTTTCTAAAAGATGTACAAAGGAAGACACCACATGCAGGGGCTCTTTAAGGTCATGCGATGCTACATAAGCGTATTCTTCCAGTTCTTTATTCGACCGGTTGAGTTCTTGAGAGAGCATTTTAAACGATTCTTCTGTCCTTTTAATATTATCTATATCGGTACAACTGGCAATCCAGCTGATATTCTGGCCATTTTTTATCTCGGGCACGGCCCTCACCAAATGCCACCGGTATATACCGTCTTTAGCACTGCGCAAGCGTACTTCAATCTCACAAATCTGCGTATTTTGACGGCGCATGCTCAACCAGAACGCCAAGAATTTTCTCCCATCTTTAGGATGGATGAGTGATTTCCAATCTATTTCTGTCCTGTACCCAGTATAATCCAGCCAGCGCTGATTAAAATACTCTACTTCTCCGAAAGGCTTCACCTTAATGATGCTATGGGGGACAGCATCAGCTAAATGCGTATAACTGCGGAAGCTTTCCTGCCGGAGTTCGGAAATCTGCCGTTCTTTTTCCTGTGCCTCAATATACCTTAATAAAGCCTCTTGCTTCTTGATCTGAAGATTTTTCCTAAATAGATCGACAAATATGTTTACTTTCGATTTAAGAATAAACGGATCAAAGGGTTTAAAAATATAATCCACTGCCCCGCTTTCATACCCTTGGTTGATATGGCGGATCTCTTTGTTGATGGCTGTCACAAAAATAATGGGGGTGTCTTGGGAGCGGTCATTTTCCCGCAATAACTTGGCAGTTTCAAAACCATCTAATTCAGGCATTTGCACATCAAGGAGAATGACTGCAAAATCATTAAATAAAGCATACCGTAAAGCCTCCTGTCCGCTGCTGGCCTTGTATAGATTGTACTGGTCACAGGAAAGCACCGCCTCTAAGGCAAGTAACCCGTCAGGCCGATCGTCCACTACAAGAACATTGGTCCTGGTTAACGGCTGGAGATCTTCTCCCTTTGTAGTATCCATTATTTGTTCAGCCATGAATACATCACTGCGAGCAAACGGTCTGTATCTACAGGTTTAGTAATATAATCAGAAGCCCCTGCGTCCAAACATTGCTCACGGTCTCCTTTCATTGCTTTTGCTGTCAAAGCAATAATAGGCAATGATTCAAATTCTGGAATTTTACGTATCATTTTAATGGCATCAAAACCATTCATTTCAGGCATCATGATATCCATCAAGATCAAATCCGTTTCCGGTTTCTCCTTTAAGCGGCGTATCCCTGTTTTACCGTTGTCCGCATGGGTGACAATCATCCCCCAAGGCTCAAGGACACTCGTCAGCGCGTAGATGTTTCTCATATCATCATCTATGATAAGGATATTCTTACCTTTAAAATCAGCATTCTTGGGCAATATAGGGTAAGCAGATTCTTTCCTGTTGCTGCTGCTCTTGTTTACAATCTCTGCACCGATGTATTTTTCCGGCAGATAAAGAGTAAAGGTACTGCCCATGCCGGGGGCACTTTCAACCTTGATCATGCCGCCTAAAAGACGGGCTATTTCACGGCTGATGGTGAGACCCAGACCAGTCCCTCCATATTTACGGCTGGTCGTCCCGTCAGCTTGTTGGAATGCCTCGAAGATAATATTTTGCTTTTCGACGGGGATGCCGATACCGGTATCCCTTACAGCAAATGCCAGGACAGAAGGACTTTTATCCAAGGTCTCTATGCCAAATCTTTTTTCTTTGTCTACCACCTTGATATCCATGTTGACTTCACCTTTTTCCGTGAATTTAATGGCATTGGACAACAAATTCTTAAGGATTTGCTGCAAGCGGTTGTTGTCTGTAAAAACTGTTTTAGGAAGGTTGTCGTTTGCGTTAATGGTGAAGATGAGGCTCTTATGCTCTGCCAACGGACGGAAATTATGTTCCAGATATTCATAGATCTGAGGCAGAAGGATTTCCTGAGGTTCAATGGACATTTTACCAGCTTCGACCTTGGATAGATCAAGGATCTCGTTAATCAGTGTCAACAAGTCTTGCCCCGTCGAATGGACGGTCGACGCGTATTTGATTTGTTCTGGGGTCAGGTTACTGTCTTTGTTTTCAGACAACGCTTTGGAGAGGATGAGCAAACTATTTAAAGGAGTGCGGAGCTCATGAGACATGTTGGCCAGGAATTCCGATTTGTATTTGGAAATCAAGGACAACTGTTCGGCTTTTTCCTCCAGGGACAAGCTTGCCATCTCAACTTCCTTGTTCTTTAACTCCAACAATTTGGCTTTGTCCTCAAGTTCCTTGGCCTGGTTTTCCAATTCCGAGTTGGAACGTTTGACCTCTTGCAGGAGCTCCTCGGTCCTCATGGTCGATGAGATCATGTTCAAGATGACACCGACGCTATCCATGAGCTGGTCCAAAAAGTTAAGGTAGTTGACACTAAAGGGCTGGAAGCTCGCGAGCTCAATAACGGCTTTTAATCCCCCTTCAAAAACAACTGGCAGCAGAAGGATATTTTGAGGTGTTGCTTCCCCTAAACCAGAGGTGATGGAGATATAATCTTGAGGTGGTTTGGTGATCAAGATGCGTTTCTTCTCAAAGGCGCACTGCCCGACCAAGGATTCTTTAAGACGGTAGGTGCTGGAAAGATTTTTACGTTCATTAAATGCGTAACTTGCGATAAGGGTCAGTTCCGTATCATTGTCTGTTTGGTGTGCCACGAAAAAGGCTCCATGTTGGGCGTCAACGATGGGGGTCAATTCCGACATGATCAGTTGTGCCACAGCAGTCAAGTTTCTCTGGCCTTGCATCATACTGGAGAAACGGGCCAGGTTTGTCTTCAACCAGTCCTGGTCCTTGTTTTGGGCGGTAGTGTCTTTGAGATTGGTGATCATCTGGTTAATATTGTCCTTGAGCGCGGCGACCTCACCCTGGGCTTCAACGGTGATGGAACGGGTCAAGTCACCCTTGGTAACGGCCGTGGAAACTTCAGCGATGGCGCGCACCTGGGAGGTCAAGTTACCTGCCAGCTGGTTGACGTTAACCGTTAAGTCTTTCCAGGTACCGGAAGCCCCTGGAACCTTGGCCTGGCCGCCGAGCTTACCTTCAATACCTACTTCACGGGCCACCGTGGTTACCTGGTCTGCGAAGGTACGCAAGGTGTCGGTCATACTGTTGATCGTTTCCGCTAAACCTGCAACCTCACCTTTAGCTTCCAAAGCAAACTTTTCGCCCAAGTCACCGTTGGCAACCGCGGTAACGACCTTGATGATGCCGCGCACTTGTTTAGTCAAGTTACCGGCCATGAAATTGACGTTATCCGTCAAGTCTTTCCACACACCTGATGCTCCAGGCACCTTTGCCTGACCAC
>CAYZLU010000261.1:0-3830 GCA_964479285.1 uncultured Planctomycetales bacterium
CTAGGATAATATTTAGATTTTGAAAATGGTTTATCGACCCTCAAGGCAGGGACGCAAAGCCAAAGTTATTTATGGCAGAAGTACGAAAATGTCCACTTAACTTTCCAATTTAAGCCATTTCCAAATGATTTGTCTAAGTTTAACACTATCGATATATTTCAAATAAATTATATTTAAGTAAGTAAATATATGTGTAATACATATTTTATTTGACTTAACTAGATTTTAGTAGTATATTTCTATCTATGAAACGAAAGATTAGCACAAAATTACTTCAATGGAAGAATAAAGAGATGCGTCAACCATTGCTGCTGTATGGAGCAAGGCAGGTAGGGAAGACCTACGTCATTAATGATTTTGGTCGTGATAATTATGATAACATCATTTATGTCAATTTTGAGACGAATTCAGCGATTGCCGCAGATTTTAATACTGATATTTCTCCCCATCACATTATTAACTGTCTGGAAATATTCTACAAAGAAAAGATAATCCCCAAAAAGACACTCATTGTCTTTGATGAAATCCAGTATTGTGAACGGGCGCTGACCTCTTTAAAGTATTTTTGTGAAGATGCCCCTGAATATCATATTATCGCGGCAGGTAGTCTTTTAGGTGTTGCCCTTAAGCGGGAGAAGTATTCATTCCCTGTAGGGAAGGTCGATTTGCTGCATATGTATCCATTGGATATGGAAGAATTTTTATGGGCAATGGGTAGAGAAGCATTGGCAGAAGAAATACATGCTTGTTTCAAGGAGAATAAGCCATTACCAGCTATGCTTCATGAGGCCGCAATTGGCTTGTATAAGGAGTATTTGATTATAGGAGGGATGCCAGCCGTTATTAATGTGTATTGTACGCATCATCGATTATTGGATGCGGCTAATGAACAATCTAAAATAATAGATACCTATATAGCTGATATGGCAAAATATGCTTTACCTGAAGAGACGACAAAGATAATGGCGACGTTTCAGTCCATACCGGCCCAATTGGCCAAGGATAATCGGAAATTCCAATATAAGATTGTACAGCGTGGCGGATCTGTCTCGATGTTCGGCGTCTCTATTGATTGGTTGTGTGCCGCAGGACTGGTTATTAAATGTACCAAGGTTGAGCATGGGCAGTTGCCCCTGTCGGTTTATCAAGATCTTTCAAGCTTTAAACTTTATATGGGGGATGTTGGCTTGTTAACTTTTAAATCGGGGATGCCGGCACACAATATTTTAACAACCATTGAAACCAACAATACTTTTATAGGTGCTTTAACTGAGAATTATGTGGCTAGTCAATTAAGAGTTAATTGGAGGGAAGTTTATTATTGGGATTCTACCCATACGGCCGAGATAGATTTTGTTATCCAAGATCAAGAGCAGGTTATTCCAATTGAAGTCAAGGCAAGTATCCACACAAAATCTAGGAGCCTGTCGGTTTATAGGCAAAAATATAAACCTGGTTTTGTGATAAGGATATCAGCAAAGAATTTTGGACTCGAGAACAGCATTAAGGCAGTACCATTGTATGCTGTATTTTGTATTGAACATGGTAAGCATTAAATAGTTTGGCTGTTTTTTAAAACACATTCAGGAGCAAATCCCCAGCTCCGAACGCCGTAAGGCATGGAACAAAAAAGTGGCCAGGATGGCACGATCCCATTTCCCTAAATAAATTATAAAAATATATTTTTAACTAGAACCCCTTCATAGCGGCGGCCATGTGTGAAATTTTCGGAATGGATTTCAGCGCATCCCCCTTTGATAGCACAAGCAAGGATTAAAGAGTCCCAATAACTCAAACGATGCTTACGTTGAAGCTGGATAGCGATTTGGACTAAAAAAATGTCAATAGAAACGGCCTCTAATCGGGAGAGAAGGACTACCTCTGCTTCAGCTGCAGACAATGTTAACGGCTCTTTGATCTTTTGCGTCACCGTTACAAAAAATTCACTTAATACCTGGGCAGAAATAACGGCATTTCCTGAAAGAATTCCCTTAATAATATCTTGCTCAGCTATTTGGCGGCGCTTTTTATCTATATCGTGGGCGTAAACAATGATATTGGAATCTATAAAATATTTATCTGACATGGAGATCTTCCCTGCTCCAGGAAATCCGGCCTATATTGCGCCTATTACGGGCAAAGGAAGCTTTCAAAGCTTGGGCAGTGCGTTTGGCTTGATCAGTTTCTTTGGAAGCTAATTGTTGAAGGTACTCACGGACAAGAGAAGTCAAACTCACATGACGTTCCATAGCAGCCCGTTTTGCTTGTTTCAAAATTTTAGAATCAATAGTCATTGTTAAATTCATAGACATCCTTTCCCGGTGTTCACTTTAAGGATATCACATAATATGTGAAGCAGCAATAAAATAATCAATTTATCAATTTATCAAAGAAAAATTAATTCTATGAACCAGGCCACAAATACTAAAATAACTCTGTTAAACGACCCTGAAATGACCACCCGGGTATACCTGCAACTAGAGGGGTAAATTCTCATAATGTTATGACAGGTACAGCTTAGTATTTGACCCTAAATATAGGGGTCGTTAGGGAAAACGGAGCATAAAGACTGCCTTTTCCCGCATAAATCCACTGATCTACGGGGCGGAGAATGGCCTTAAAGGTCTAAATTCCCCTTTTAAAAGGGGCTTACTTGGCCAAATGTAATCTCCAGTTAGGTTAATGTGATCCCAGCTTATGGGGGATAAATTTCGCAGCAAATCTTTATTCACGGATCTTCCACTTACTTTCATAGACTCAAATTGCATAGCCCCGCCCTTTAGGGCTGGGTTAACCCCGTAGGCGTAGAAGAAAGCGAGGGGATTAGAAGGGGATTGCATCCCCTTGGAAAACGCATAGAATAGAGCGATGGGAGAGTGGAAAAGCGCCACTCAAATTTCGACCTGCCTACCAATCTCGATAACGGATTCACGCGGCAAATTTAAGAATTCATCGATTTGAATGGAGTTGCGTTGGAGGAAGGCATAAATCTTTTCCTGCCACAAGGGTAATCCGGTACCATCGGGGCAGTGCAGTATGGTTTCGTGTCTAACGTAATAGGTGACATCTCCCAGATCAAGATTGCATCCATGTTTTTCTGTTTGTTGCAGTAGCGACGGAATATCCGGTTTTTCCATAAAACCGTAAAACCCAATCACTCGCCAGAAGTTTGGGGCAAGGCATTCAATGGTGAACCTTTTATCCTCATCAACAAATGGCGTATGGGGAATGATAATCGAGAGGGCCACAATATGCTCATGCAATGATTTGTTAAAAGTGATCTGCCAGATGATGATTGACGGTGTTTGTTCGGTCGTCTTGCTTAAGAATACGGCGGTGCCAGGTACGCGGGGCACGGCTGAAGTTTTAAGGCGCGTGATAAATTCATTAACGGGCACGGTCAGCGAACGCATCTTTTTTAATAAGGCAACAGAACCGCATCGCCAGGTCCACATGATGATGTAAATTCCGATAGCAAGAACCAAAGGCACCCAACCGCCATCCAGGATCTTTAAAAGATTTGCACTGAAAAAGGCTGCATCAATACAGAAAAATGTGCCCGCGACAGCGAGGCTAACGGAAAATTTCCATTTCCAGATTTCTCGTGTCACGACAAACAGTAGTGCTGTCGTTAGCAACATGGTCAATGACACGGCGATGCCATAGGCAGCGGCCATACGGTCCGAACTGCCAAAAAAACAAGTTATTCCTATCGTGACGAACATCAATATCCAGTTCACAGCGCCAATATAAATTTGTCCGTAACCTTCTGATGATGTTTGCGTGATTTTGAGAGGCGGGCACCAACCAAGTTGAATGGCCTGCCGTGT
>CAYZLU010000262.1:0-3823 GCA_964479285.1 uncultured Planctomycetales bacterium
ACCCGCCTGGGGATGGCCCTGGGTGCTCGTCGGGAGACATTTTACGGGCTTACGGGCTTGGGTGACTTGGTGACCACGTGTTTTAGCCCTAATAGCCGTAACCGTACAGTAGGTGAAGCTTTGGGGCGCGGGCAAAAAATAAAAGATGTGTTGGGTGGGATGAATGCCGTTGCGGAAGGTGTTGTGACAGCCAGGGCCGTTTATCACCTGGGGCGTAAAATGAAGATAGCGATGCCTATTGTTACGGAAGTATATAAGATCATTTTTGAGAACAAATCTGCTAATCGTGCCATGAAGGATTTGATGGGTCGGTCTTTAAAATCCGAATAGACGGTGTCATTGTTCATTGGGAAGAAAGCCCGCGTTGGGCGATTAATTGGGCCTTTTTTGGATTGACAAAGAAAAAATTATCTATTAGACTCTGATCTATTCAATAGAGTTGGTGTATTAGCAACAGTATAAACAGGAGGATTGGATGGAGAAATTATCGTTTTACGATGTGAAGACAAAAGGTAAATTTGATTCTGATAACTATCAGGTGAAAGAAAAAAGTGGGCGTTTCTTTGCAGTTGCCCAATCCCCCAAGGGTACGCATGAATGCTGGCGCGTATTAAGCAAAGACCAGGCCGCAAAACTTAAAAAGAAATAGGTTACCAATTTATTACTATTAAGGAATAATTTTATTCGTAAGAAAGTTTTAAAGTCTGAGCAACTAGCAAAAAAGATAGCAGATTTTGCCGATGATACCAAAGCGCAGGACATTGTTATTTTAGACATGCGCGAGTTAGTTAATTTTTGCGACTTTTTTGTCATCGCCACAGCAACATCTGACAGGCAAGCCAAAGCCATTGCCGAAGGTATTGAAGAGGGACTGAAAAAAGAAGGCTTAGAAATAAATTTTAGCCGGAGTTTGAAGTCTTTAGGCAATTTGCAGTATTCCCAGGAAAATGGGGCTTGGGTCTTGTTAGATACAGGTGATGTGGTTGCTCATATTTTTGAACCCCAAGCACGAGAATTTTACGCGCTTGAACATCTTTGGCAGGACGCAGTTAAAATCCAACACAAGACCCGTGCCAAGAAAAAGTAAATCTTTGTTTAAATGAAGCCCCTTGAAGAGAATTTCTTTAAGGGGCTTGATTTTTTAAGGCAAGTTATGTTTTCTGATACCCGACGTGAATTACAAAGGATAATTGAAGAGTCCCTCAAATTGATTGAGGGTAATGTTCCTTCTCCTCCCGTCCTAATTGATGTTCCTGCGGATAAACAGCATGGTGAATTTTCATGTAATGTCGCTTTACAATTGAGTCGGTTGCTTAAAAAAAGTCCTTTGATCATTGCCCAGCAAATGTTGCCTTTTTTACAGGAGATTTTAAATAGAAGTGTCCTTAATAAAGAGATTTCAAAAATTGAAATCAAATCGCCTGGTTTTATTAATTTTTATTTGTCTGCCGAAGGGTTTTATAATGTTCTGAATGATGTTTTTCAACAGAAAGATAATTATGGGTGTTCTGATTATGGTCGTGCCCAGAGATTTTGCTTGGAATTCGTGAGTGCAAACCCTACTGGTCCTCTGACGGTAGCCCATGGCCGTCAAGCAGCAGTTGGAGACAGTTTGGTCAATATCCTTAAAGCCGTGGGTTTTAACGCGAAAAGGGAGTATTATGTCAATGATGAAGGGAACCAAATCAACATCCTGGGACGTTCCATTAAGGCAAGGGCCCAACAGATTTTAGGTGTGGACTTGGCTTTTCCTGAAGATGGCTATCAGGGGGATTATATCCGCGTCATGGCCCAATTATTAATGGATCGGCACGGGATCAAGACGCCAGCGGATTTGGAACAGCAACCTGAAGCATTGTTCAGGGAATTTGGTGTTGTATTTCTGATGGATATGATCAAAAAAGACCTGGAAGATTTTGGTGTCCATTTCGATATTTGGTCGTATCAATCGATCATTGCCAACCAAAAAGCCATAGAGCAAGTTTTAGAAGATTTGCGTTCCCGTGGGTTTATTTATGATAGCGAAGGAGCATGGTGGTTTAAGTCCACGTTATGGGGTGATGACAAAGATCGTGTGGTCAGGAAGAGTGACGGACAGTACACTTATTTGACCCCGGACATCGTGTATCATAAGGACAAATTTGCACGGGGATTTGAGCGTATTGTCAATATTTTGGGACCTGACCATCATGGATATATTCCCAGGATCAAGGCCGCGGCCGGCGCGTTGGGACATGCGCCGGATGATTTGGATGTCCTGATCGTGCAATTGGCCACCATTTACCGGGATGGCAAGGAAGTTTACATGTCTACCCGTCGTGGAGAATTCATCAGTCTGCGTGAAGTCATCAATGAGGTTGGCCGGGACGCGGCTAGGTTTTTCTTTTTAATGCGCCAGGCGAGTGCCCATTTGGAATTCGACTTGGAGTTGGCTAAAAAGCAAAGCGCTGAAAATCCAGTGTATTATATTCAATATGCGCACGCTCGCATTCATAGTATTATCCATAAAGCACAGGAAGAGCTCCATTTGTCGCCCAAGGATCATGGTTTTAAAAATTTGAAACAACCCGAAGAGATGGATTTAATGCATAAGATCGGTCTTTATCCTGATATACTGATCGGGTGCGCCAGAAGTTTGGAGCCTTTTAGTTTGGTCAGGTATTTACAAGAAATGGCCTCAGCTTTTCATAAATTTTATGATTCCTGCCGCGTGCTTGATGAAGACAAGGAGATTTCAATTGAGCGTTTGGGTTTAATTGAAGCCGCCAGGATCGTTCTCGGTAACGGTTTGGGCCTCTTAGGGGTGTCCGCTCCACAGAAAATGTAATGACATGATTAAACGATGGATTATCCAGACTCAAGACCCCCAATTGCAAAAAAGTTTTAGTGATGCATTGAATATTCATCCGATCATCGCCCAACTTTTGATTAATCGCCAGATCACCACATTACCCCAGGCAAAGATGTTTTTATTGGCAGACATGCCTTCCTTGCATAATCCTTTTTTATTGACGGATATGGACCGGGCCGTGGCCCGCATTGATCAGGCCAGAAATAAGTGTGAAAAAGTCTTGATTTATGGGGATTATGACGTGGATGGAGTGACATCCAGCGCCCTGCTGCGCCGATTGCTTGACCATTTGGGGATACAATCTGTTAATTATATCCCTCATCGCATGGAAGAGGGGTACGGCTTAAACCAGGAGGTCGCTGAATTCGCAAAATCGCAAGGCATACATTTGTTGATTACGGTCGATTGCGGCATTAATGCATTTGCTCCTGTTGAGGCCATTAATGCTGCTGGTATCGATGTGATCGTTATCGACCATCATGAACCAGAAGGCACAAAGCTTCCGTCGGCTTTGGCTGTGATTGACCCGAAGCGCCCGGATTGCCTGTATCCTTTTAAGAATTTATCGGCGGTCGGTCTGGTGGCAAAATTATCCCAGGCAATTTTGGGGCAAATACCTATGGAAGACCTGGATCTGGTTGCCCTTGGGACAGTTGCGGATGTGGTTCCTTTGTGTGGCGAGAACCGTATTTTTGTTAAGCACGGCTTGACGGCTATCGAACGGACTAATAAACCAGGCCTCAGGGCTTTATTGGAAGTGGCTAAAATCGCAGGTAAGAAAATGAAACCGTATTATATCGGTTTTATTTTAGGTCCGCGATTAAACGCGGCAGGACGCATGGATTCGGCCTCGCTTTCTTTAGATTTACTTTTGTCAGAAGACCCGGCCAAAGCTTATGGTCTGGCCTGCAGTTTAGAGGCGC
The DNA here is from genome assembly GCA_964479285.1 of uncultured Planctomycetales bacterium. Taxonomy (GTDB): domain Bacteria; phylum Omnitrophota; class Gorgyraeia; order Zapsychrales; family Fredricksoniimonadaceae; genus JABDGZ01. Next base: position 3,775 of record CAYZLU010000262.1, read on the forward strand.
ACAACCTGACCCGCCAAAAAATGCAAAGTGAAGTGGTCGAAGAAGCACT
>CAYZLU010000263.1:0-1695 GCA_964479285.1 uncultured Planctomycetales bacterium
TGCGTGAGGGGGCAAAGGTCTTTGCTTATAATGTAAAAGACCCGGAGCGTTACGGGGTGGTCGAATTTAATGAAGAAGGCAAGGTCATGTCCATTGAGGAAAAGCCCTCAAAGCCCAAATCCCATTGGGCCATAACCGGGCTGTATTTTTTTGATAATAAGGTCGTGGAAATTGCCAAAAACGTAAAACCATCGGAGCGCGGCGAGATTGAAATTACAGATATCATGAAAGCGTACCTGGCCAAGGGGGATTTGACAGTGGAGCTTTTGGGCAGGGGGCATGCCTGGCTTGATACCGGGACATGTGATTCTCTGACTGACGCATCGCTGTTCATCAAGACGGTGGAAGACCGCCAGGGGCTTAAAATTGCCTGTATTGAAGAAATCGCCTTTCATAACAAATACATCACCAAGGAGCAGTTACTGGCACAGGCCGATGGGATGAAATCATCTTATAGCGTGTACTTAAAAAGAATAGCGGAAGAATAAAATGAAAAAAATACTTGTTACAGGCGGGGCAGGGTTTATCGGCAGCGAATTTGTGCGTCAGGCGATTGGGCTTGGATACTCTATTATTGTGCTTGATTCAATCAGCTATGCCGGGGACAAGAAACGGTTGCTCGATGCCGCCGGCAGGATCGTCTTTCATAAGGTTTCCATCAGTAACGCTCTTGCTGTGGACCGGGTGGTTAAAAAAGAAAAGCCGAATATCATCGTGCATTTCGCGGCGGAGACGCATGTGGACCGCAGCATCCTGGATGGACAAATTTTCCTTAAAACAAATATTATAGGCACTCAAGTGCTGCTGGAAGCTGCCCGCGAACATGGCATTGAAAAATTTGTCCATATATCCACCGATGAAGTATACGGCGACATCGAAAAAGGGCAATTTTTCGAAAACACCCCGTTTAAGCCCAATTCCCCTTATTCTGTCAGCAAAGCCGGTGCTGACATGTTGGTCAACGCGTATGCCCGTACTTATAAGATGCCTGTCAATATAATACGGGCCTCCAATAATTACGGGCCATGGCAATATCCCGAGAAATTACTGCCCGTGATCATTTACAAGGCCATCAATAACCTGAAAATCCCGGTTTATGGCAAAGGGCTGAATGTCCGTGAATGGTTGTATGTCGCGGATTGCGCGCGTGCGGTGATGGCTGTTATGGAAAAGGGAAAGATTGGCGAGGCATATAATGTTGGTTCAGGCATTGAAAAACGCAATATTGATGTGGTGAAAGCAGTCCTTAAACACTTGAATAAGCCCCAGACCCTCATTGAATTCGTCCAGGACCGCCCAGGCCATGATTTTCGTTACAGCCTTAATTGCGGCAAAATAACCAAGCAACTTGGCTGGAAACCCCTATTTGATTTTGAGAAAGGACTGGACCAAACAATTGATTGGTACATCAAGAATGAGGTATGGCTGAATAAGAAAGTATCTTATTTAACAGACTATTGGAAAAAAGTTTATTCTCCGAATAAAATCCTATGAAATTTAATTTGATATCAGGTAAGAGCATTAATTTTCGTGAAGTAAGCGAGGCGGATGCTGATTTTATTTTAGAATTACGCCTTGATGAACATTCAGGCCAGTTTATGTCCAAGGTGGAAAACAACCTGGAAAAACAGGTGGAATGGATCCGTAATTATAAAAAGAGGCCTGATGAACATTATTTCATCATTGAAAATAAAG
>CAYZLU010000263.1:1705-3812 GCA_964479285.1 uncultured Planctomycetales bacterium
CGTATGGAACGGTCAGGATATATGATGTCCAAGGTGATGATTTTTCCTGGGGGAGCTGGATCATCAAGCAAGGTTCACCCGGTCACGTTGCGATTGAATCCGTTTTTCTTGTTTATGAATTTGGGTTCTTCAAATTAGGTTATAAGCTCTGCCATTTTGATGTCATCAAGGAAAATTCGAAAGTCGTGGATTTCCATAAGCGTTTTGGGGCAAAGATCATTTCTGAAGATGCGGAAAAATATTATTTCAATATTACGGTTGAAGATTATAAGCAGTCAAAACAAAGGTATGCTAAATATGTGCCTGAGGCTATTGAAATAAGTTGAAAGGGGAAAAATGGGCATTGAACAATGTAAAATAATCGATTTGCCAAGGGCTTTAGATCCGAGGGGAAATTTAACATTTGTAGAAAACAACAACCATATTCCTTTTGAGATAAAGCGTGTTTTTTATCTCTACGATGTTCCCGGTGGTGAGAGCCGGGGGGCGCATGCGAATGTGGACACCAAACAATTCGTGATTGCCATGAGCGGAAGTTTTGATGTCATTGTTGATGACGGCCGCCAGCACAAGAAATTTTCTTTAAATCGTGCCTATTACGGCCTTTATATACCAAATATGATTTGGCGGGGCATTGAAAACTTTTCTTCCGGCGGGGTGTGCCTGGTGTTGGCTTCTACGTTTTATTCTGCCAATGAATATATCAGGGATTATGAAGGGTTTAAAAAGGCAGTGGGCCTATGATACCCTTCCTGGATGTAAAAGCCATTAATGCCGAATACCGTAATGAACTTATAGAGGCCATGACGCGTGTTTTGGATTCCGGATGGTATATCCTTGGCGGAGAGGTTGAGAATTTTGAAAAGGAATTTGCCGCTTATTGTGAAACTAAACATTGCATTGGGGTCGGCAACGGCCTGGATGCCTTGATTTTGGTTCTTCAGGCTTATGTGGAATTAGGTATCATGTCCCCTGGGGATGAGGTCCTTGTCCCTGCCAATACGTATATAGCTTCGATACTGGCCATTTCCAAGGCTGGTCTCGTCCCGGTACTGATCGAACCTGATGTGAATACGTTCAACATTGATGTTAGCATAATTGAGCAGCGCATCACTAAAAGGACCAAGGCCATTTTGCCGGTGCATCTTTATGGCCAGCCTGCGGACATGGCTGCCATTAAGGCCATTGCCAATAAGCACGGCCTTAAGATCATCGAAGATGCAGCCCAGGCCCATGGTGCCACCTATATGGGTAAAAAAGTTGGTTCATTGGCTGATGCCGCAGGTTTTAGTTTTTATCCTGGCAAGAACCTGGGCGCTTTGGGTGATGGCGGGGCCGTCAGCACCAATGATGATGCCCTGGCAGACACTGTCAAAGCTTTACGCAATTACGGTTCACATAAGAAATATTACAATCTGTATAAAGGCCTTAATAGCCGCCTTGATGAGGTCCATGCCGCTGTCTTAAGGGTAAAATTAAAACACCTTGATGCAGAGAACTCTAGACGGGCAAGTATTGCGTCCTATTATAATGAACATATCAAGAACAACGCGGTGGTACTTCCCAAAAGTTCTCCTCAATCGACGCATGTCTGGCATCTTTATGTGGTGCGTACTTCAGAGCGTGAACGCTTTCAACAATATCTTTCTGACAAAGGGGTCCAAACTGTCATCCATTATCCCGTTGCCCCGCACCATCAGGCTGCTTACAAGGAATGGAGTACGCTTAAACTGCCTGTTTCCGAAAGGCTGCACAGTGAAGTATTAAGCTTGCCGATAAGTCCGGTGATGACAGATGAGCAGATGAAGAAAGTTGTGGGCGTAGTCAATGAATACGTTTAAAAGAATTCTCATTGGTCATCAGGTCCATACCTGAAAATGTGATAGCGACCGGCGTACCTACCAAAATAATCCGGTATCTTTAGTTGTTCGTCATTCCCGCGAAAGCGGGAATCTAATTCAATATATGAAAAAATTGATTTCAAGAATAACGAAGAGTAAATTGGCCAAGACCAGCCTCGTCAATGGCGCGGCCAATTTTATCAAGATCCTTTCATCCTTGGTCAGCAGCAAGATAACCGCAGTTTATTTAGGGCCCGCGGGGGTGG
>CAYZLU010000264.1:0-3808 GCA_964479285.1 uncultured Planctomycetales bacterium
CCATGACCGTCTTTTGCCCAAGGTCAAAAAGGATGATATGCTGGCGATAATGAGTGCCGGCGCTTACGGGTATGTGATGGCCAGCAATTATAATGTACGTCCGCGCGTGCCGGAAATCATGGTGAAAGGCAATAAGTTTAAGGTCATTAAAGAGCGGGAAAAGTTCAAAGACTTGATGCGCGGGGAGAAGATTGTCACATGGTAAGCGTTCCTTTTGTCAAAATGGCTGGCGCGGGCAATGATTTTATCATCATTGAAGCGCGTGAAGGCCTGGACTACGTCAAATTCACCAGGGCTGTTTGTGCGCGCCAAACAGGTATCGGCGCCGACGGTGTATTGGTGCTGGACAAATCAGCACAATCAGATTACCGCATGCGTATCATCAACGCCGACGGATCAGAGGCTGAGATGTGCGATAATGGGGCCCGTTGCATGGCCGCGTATATCGTGGCCAATGTGAAACCGGCCAAGGCCCTGTTCGGCATGGAGACCCTGGCCGGCGAGATTTTGGCCGAGGCCCAAGGTGAGGTGGCCCGTGTGCGCCTTTCCAACCCCAAAGATTACAGGCCTAATTTGAACATTACCGTGGCCAACCAAAAACTGGAAGTGCATTACATTGATACAGGCGTGCCGCATACCGTTCTTTTTGTCGACGGCCTGCAGGAAGTGGACGCCAACAGCATGGGGGCCTTGGTCCGTAACCATCCGCGTTTTGCCCCTCGCGGCACCAATGTCAACTTTGTTGAACATACGCGTGAGGGCATGGTTTCCGTGCGTACGTACGAGCGCGGGGTGGAGGCAGAGACACTGGCTTGTGGCACGGGTGCAGTCGCTTCGGCGTTGATATCCTTTCTTCATGCCCATCCCAATGTTAAAAAACAAAAGGGCGCGTTCATGAAGGTATCAACAGCAAGCAAGGAAATTTTGGAAATCACCTTTGATCTGGACGAAGGTCATAAAATAGATAACGTTTGGCTTAAGGGCTCAGCGAAGCTGATCGCTAAAGGAGAGTATTATTATGTTTGAAGGTTCCATCGTGGCTTTAGTGACGCCCTTTAAAGGCGATAAGGTTGATGAAGCGGCCTATAAAAAACTCGTTGATTGGCAAATCAAGGAAGGGACCAGCGGCATCGTTCCCTGCGGGACCACCGGTGAGTCTCCGACACTTTCTGAAAATGAGCATGAGCAGGTCATTGAGCTGTGCGTGCAAGCAGTCGGCAAAAGGATACCAGTCATCGCGGGTGCCGGATCTAATTCCACAAGCGAGGCCGTGCATTTGACCAAACATGCGGCCAGGGTCGGTGCGGACGCGGTCTTGGTGGTCACTCCTTATTACAACAAGCCGACCAACAAAGGCATTTATCTGCATTATAAGGCGGTCAGCGAGAGCGCGGACATTCCCATCGTCCTTTACAATATTGCCGGACGCACAGGCAAAAACATTGAACCTGAATTGATGGCCAGGCTGGCCTCTGATTTTAAGAATATCGTCGGCGTCAAGGAAGCGTCAGGATCTCTGGAACAAATGCTTCGCATCAAAGAAATGTGCCCTAAAGGTTTTATTTTGACGTCAGGCGATGATGCCTTGACCTTGCCTATTTTGGCCATTGGAGGGGTCGGCGTGATTTCGGTCGCGGCCAATATCGTCCCCCGCGATGTAGCGGCGGTCATTAATGCTTTCAACGAAGGTGACCTGAAAAAAGCCCAGGAGATCAACCTCAATCTTATGCCGTTGGTCAGGGCCTTGTTTATTGAGACAAATCCAATTCCCGTTAAAAAAGCCTGTGAACTGATGGGGTTGTGTGATGGTACGCTTCGTCTTCCCATGTGCGACATGGAAGAAGCTAATTTAGCTAAATTAAAACAAGCGTTAAATTCTTACGGATTGATTTAGTGATTTTCCCTCCCTTGATGGGAGGGATTGAGGGAGGGTGACATTAAGATGATCAAACTCGCTATTTCCGGCTGTCAGGGCAGGATGGGCCAACGCATCACCGCATTGGCGCTGCAAGATAAAGTTTTTAATATATCAGCACTTTTAGAAAATAAAAACCGGCCCGATGTGCCTTTGCTGTCTCATGATATTCCAGTCAATTTTGAAGACGCGGCGTTAAAAGGCAGTGATGTGCTTATTGAATTCACCACCCCTGCGGCAACGATAGAGCACTTGAAATGCTGCCAACAATACGGCGTCAATATGGTCATCGGGACAACTGGTTTTACCAGTGCCCAGGTCACGCAAATTAAAAAAGCATCCTCCAAAATGGCCATTGTTTTTTCTTCCAACATGTCTGTTGGGGTCAACCTGGTCTTTGGCCTCATCCGCCAGGCTTCCCAAATCACTGGAAATGATTATGCGATTACTTTAAGTGAAACCCATCATGTGCATAAAAAAGACGCCCCCTCAGGGACTGCCAAGACCATGGCTGACATTGCCGAACAATATGCCAATACCATGGTCAAAGATATTGCCTCTATCCGTGAGGGTGAAGTCATTGGCGACCACACCATCACCTTTGAAAGCCCGGTGGACCTGATCTCCATCCACCATCACGCCAAGACCCGGGACATTTTCGCTGAAGGCTCCCTGGTCGCGGCGAAATTCCTGTCCAAAAAGAAAAAAGGCCTTTTTAATATGCAGGATGTGCTGGGGTTGAAATAAGGATTTTGTCACCCCCAAATATTTCTGTCGGGGGTCCAGAAGATAGCAAACCATTGGATGCCCGAATAAAACATTCGGGCATGACATATAAATTAAAGGAATAAAAAATGTCCACTACTTCCAAATTTGAAATCGAATTTTCTGACCGTTTAAAATCTTTGCCGCCTTATCTATTCGTAGAAATCGACAAGGCCCGGCGCGCGGCCATTGCCGCTGGCCGCGACATCATCAATTTGGGCGTCGGCGACCCTGACCAGCGCACCCATCAGGTGATCATTGACGCGCTTAAAAAAGCCGCTGAGGATGTGAACAATCATCATTATCCGTTTGATGCCGGTGTCCCGCAATTGCGTATCGAGATCGCTAAATGGTTCAAGAACCGTTTCGGGGTGGAATTAGAACCTCAGACGGAAATTTATCCTTTGATCGGTTCCAAAGAAGGCATTGCCCATCTGCCGCTGGGCATCATCAATCCCGGCGACAAGGTTGTTTTGACTGAGCCTGCCTATCCGGCTTATCAGGCCGCGGTGACTTTTGCCGGCGGGAAGATCCAGTACCTGCCGCTTAAACATGCTCACGGTTTTTTGCCCAGGATGGAAGACATTGAAAATCTTAAAGATGTTAAAGCTATATTTGTTTGCTACCCCAATAACCCTACAGCAGCCACGGCGGATAAAAAGTTTTATCAGGACCTGGTGGCTGTCTGCAAGGCCAAAGGGATCATCATTGTTTCAGATTTAGCCTATTCTGAAGTTTATTACGACTGCATTAAGCCTCCGAGTATATTAGAGGTGGATGGCGCTAAAGATATTGCTGTAGAATTCCATTCTTTTTCAAAGACCTATTATATGACCGGCTGGCGTTTGGGATGGGCTTGCGGTAATCCAACCCTGGTGTCTGCTCTGGCCAAGGTCAAATCCAATTGTGATTCCGGTGTCTTTAATGCCATCCAATACGCAGGTATCGCGGCTTTAAATATGGACCCCCGTGATATTGAGGACATGCGCAGCGAATACCAGACACGCAGGGACGCCTTGATCAATGGCCTGCGTTCGATAGGGTGGAAAATCGATCCGCCCAAGGCCGCGTTCTATGTCTGGGCCAAATTGCCTTCCAAGTTCAATGATTCAATGAGCTGCGCCAAGG
>CAYZLU010000265.1:0-3795 GCA_964479285.1 uncultured Planctomycetales bacterium
ATGGTTTAAAACAAAAGCATTGTTTTTTTTGACGATCAACGGGACAATGCAAAAAATCGAAAGGTAGGCAAGCACTGCATACATTTTACCGTCAAGAACGTCTTCCTTAGAGAAGTTTCGTTCATGGTGCATCAGGCTTTGACCTCAATGAGAGAGTTTATATCTCCAAAAGAATTACGTTCTATGCTTGTATTCGCCGGGTCTTCCTGCCATTTACCATCGACGATAAATTGATATTTGTATGTGCCCGGTTTTAAGTTGACCTTCAATGACCAAACGCCTTCCCTGTTTGACATGCGGCAATTTTCATCAAGAGACCAATCATTGAAAGAACCCGTCACATAAACTGATTTAGCCTCCGGGGCCTTCAAGACAAAAGCTGTGCTCCCCAAGAATTCCTCGGTTTCCTTTTGGATCAACTCTTGCATCCGTTCTGAAGGCTCATACGATTGCTTTTCGTCGGGTATCTCGGCAGGAAGGGCCTCAGCCGGTACCTTGGAAGGAACAAAAGGTATTGTCGGATGGCGGTCTAATGTCAGAATTTCACGGGCCAGGCTCATATAATCTTTGGAACCCCTGCAATATTTATCATACTTGATGACTGCTTCGCCCATGACCGCAGCCTCTTTGAGTTTAACATTGGTGTGCACGATCGTATCAAAAAGCATACCGGTAAACTTTTCTTTCATTTTTCCAAGCATCGTAAAAGAATGGCGCAAACGGGAGTCAAACATAGTGATCAACACTTTGGCCTTGACCGGGTGGTTAAGCCGCTCGCGGATCAAATTGGCAATGTCCATCAGGTGGTCAACACCCTGCATGGAAAAACGGCTGGTCTCAACCGGTATAATGAGATCGTCGCTGGCACGGATGGCATTGACTGTCAAGAACCCGAGGCTGGGCGGACAATCAATGAGTATATAATCGTAAAGATCCTTGATCTCATTGATGATTTCCGTGAGCTTAAGCTCACGACCGATTTCATCCGCCAATTCCTGCTCGAGAGTGCCGACCAAAACGTTGGATGGGACAATATCAAAATTCCGGTCGACCCTTTTGATGATGTCTTTGATTTTTAATTTATGGGGCGTCAACTTGGATATACAGTTGTATAAGCTGTTTTGGTCGCCGACATTAAGCCCCAGGGTCGCATGCGCTTGAGGGTCTAAATCGATCAGCAGGGTCTTCTTGGCGTTTACCCCAAATGTCGAGGCTAAATTAATGGCCGTCGTGGTTTTTCCGCATCCGCCCTTTTGGTTCGCAATTGAAATAATTTTCATAAGCCTTTTTCCCCAGTTATGTTGAGATCCTTCGCTTGCTAGCTCAGGACGATCCCGGTAAAAGGCCAACTTCCTTCAACATCGAATAGGCCCATACCGCACCGGAATCAGTTTGAAAAAGAAACACCATCTATCAAAACCGTTCCTCGACGAAAATCCACATTCCATGCTTCCAAGACAAACGAAACTTCAGTGATCGTTGTCCAATCTGTCAAATTCAATTTTTCAAAAGGGATGCTCGCCTTCTGCCAACTCGTCCCTACATTCTGGATATAATAGATCGCCTGTTCATTCTTTTGGTTCCCGACGACAACTTTCACAATCCCCGGATATGCGCCGTCCATGCCACGCAAATTGACATTCAAAGCTTTATATTTGGAAACATCCCTGATAGGAATCGTGATCGAGAATGTTTTCGTCGCTGGATATGGCTCATTAAGATCATAAGCGATGTGAATAGGGTTATTATTAAGAGCATAAAAAACCTGGGACTTCAAGCCCTCACGGCGTGTCAGGAATGCCGTAAATCCGTACACCGCCGATATAGTGATCACCGCTGTAATCACAATATTAATCACCAGCAATGAACGGTTGACAGGCTTAGGCTTACTTTTTTTGGATGAAACGTTTTCACACTTGCCTAAATATACCTTGGCAAGGTGATCATATATTTCGTCACGGGTCATACTGCCACTGCTCCCGACAAAAAATTTTCTAAAATATTTTTATTAAAAATGGCCCTGTATAAAGCGCCGCTACCTTGAAGATCTATTTATTGAGACAGCCTTGTAAATACCTTAGTGTTAATAACTTATAACTATTAATTATCATAACAAAGAAAATACAAATGAAAATAATAATGTAAGAAATTTTTCTCAGACATGTTTTTATTTTTAAAATGCATAAATATTCTTGGGATCAGCGACGACATAGAATAATCCTGTTATGACGACCTCTTTTAAAAAATGATTGCTGTTGATGGCAGATTGCCGCCATAAAATAGAAAGGCCCCCGTTCAAAATTGAACGGGGGCCTTTCCTATACTAAACTTCCCAATATTAGAACTTTACTCCAACATCGGCAAGCGCCTGGCTGGCTGTATTGTTATTATTGCTTGAAAAAGCAGAGCCAGGAACAAACCAACCTAAACTGACACCAAAGGTAACATCTTCCGTGTAGTTATAGGTCAGATTTACATCATATTCATTACCCAAACCTCTTTTATTTCTCTTGGTAGCAGGGGTTATCTGGGTAGTGCCACCGTCCGGCTGGTACAATGCCAGAGGATTTGAGGCGCTAAAATCATCAGCAGCCCACAAACCATTCCATGTAAACGCAGTGGTCACATCTTCCAACGGGTTAGCTGAAGCCCCGACGGAAGCTATGTGCATGTTGGATAACGGGAACAACGTGTTGTAGATAGTACCACTGCCCTGGATCTCATTGAACGGGTCCCAAGCAGTGTAAGTTGCGCGATACGGGGTAATAGTGTTTCTATCACCTGAAACATAGGTGTAAGAACCATTCACGCTCGGTTTGTATTTATCCAAAACCGGTAATGAATAGCTGGCCAATAATTGAGCGGCCATAGCATTACGATGCTCACCTGCTTGCTTGCCACCCGTTAACACAACAGGATGGTCACCAAGTTGCTTGGCTATTTCAGCTTGAACGTTCAATCCTTTGATAGGATTGGTGCTCGCACGCAAACCAGGAACAAACAATGTATCACTTTTATCAGTGATGGTTGTACCGGTGATATCATTCCCGTTGATCCTGCTGAACATATAGGATTCCACGACTGTATTCATAGGATCGTTCAATTGATAATTGGCATTGATCCCATAAACATTAGAACTGGAATTCTTTGATATAGCGTTACCATTTAACAAGGCTTGACTATTCTTGAAATAAAACATATCGATGGTCAATGGCTTGTAATCTAAAATGGCCTTGACACCATCATATGATGTTCTCAAGGTCAGGTCTTGGGCAACATTAGCCAAATTACCCGTTGCTAAATTGTTGACCCCACCATCACCCATGATAAGACCATTACCATAGTTGAAGACCTGACGACCGACAGTCACTGTAAGTGGTGAATACAGAAGTTCACGCATTGTTACAGAGGCCAGATACAGCTGAACGTTGGTGTCTTGATTCCCACCTGTACCAGTCTCGGCGGTCCAACCACGTTCATTGATCAAACCAACTGTCGTGGAGACATTATCGCTTAAATCAGCGTCTACACGCAAGCGGGCTTGAGTAACGAAAACACCCTGTTTTTTCAAGCCGACAGGAACCGTATCACCTGCTGTAACAACGCCTTCACTGATTAACGTTGTCCCCAGGTCAAAATTATCACGATTTACATACGTAGAAGTGATGTCCCCGCTGACTTTCACGTTTTGAATGGCCGCGAAAGCCGGAGAGGCCAACACTACCATCAAACCTGCAACCAATAATTTTTTCATTTATTTCTCCCAAGAATTTAAGGAAAAGTTTATATGTAATA